>CAZVPH010000247.1:0-3372 GCA_964628125.1 uncultured Thiosulfatimonas sp.
AAAGTATGTTGCAAATCTTCTTGTTTTTCCAACAAATCCTTCAATTCTTGGATTATTTGGTTTTTTGCCTGGCTAGTAGAGCTCTAGTCGATCTACTTAGGCTGATTGCGTAAAATTTTGGGTGGCTATAACCACTTTGAATTTGGTGTTTTATTAGGTTTAAGGTATATTACGGCACATTATTGAATTTAAAGTGCTTAGAAGTGCTTAGGAGCTAAGGTAGAAGATGTTTATTCCATGCGAGGACGCAAAACGTTTGATTAAAGAAAAAAGTGGACAGCTCGTTGATGTCCGCACGCCCGAAGAGTTCTACGCGAGTCAGTTACCAGGTGCGATTAATATTCCGTTACAAGATATCGATCGAGTGGGCGGCAGTGTTTTGAATAAAGAGATTCCTGTGATCCTATTCTGTCGCTCTGGGCAGCGTTCGCATATGGCGATGCAAATCTTAAAGTCACAAAATTTTGCTGAGGTTCATAATCTAGGCTCTTATATGGCTTGGAATCAGTGCCCAGATTTATAAAAAACTGTTTAGGAGTGGTCCTAGGGTTTTATTCAAAAGCGCTTAAAGCAGACTCGTTTTAAGCGCTTTTTTTTTAACTCAAAGAGTTGAACAAACTGTTTAAAAAGGAAAGGGTATGAAATTAGCACTGCATTGGCAGATCCTCATCGCACTGTTTTTTGCGACGATTGCGGGAAGTTACAGTGGAACAGAGGGCGCTATTTTTGGTGTGCAATGGTTGTCGGTCTATGAGTTTATAGGCGCGTTATTTTTGAACGCCTTGAAAATGATTGTCGTGCCCTTGGTGATGGCGGCCATTATCACAGGGATGGCGACAATTGGCAGCACCGGCGGCTTTGGACGCATGGGGCTGAAAACCTTGAGCTATTACATCGCAACCAGTTTTATTGCGATTATGATTGGATTGGTTCTGGTAAACGTTATTCAACCTGGCGTGACCGGCGGACCACCGCCTGACATTGAAGCGAATGCTGCGGTGATTGCTGCTGTGGAAGGTAAGTCGTCAGGCGATGTGGTTGACGTTTTCTTACGCATGATTCCAGATAACGTTGTGGGAGCCGCGGCAGAAGGTCAGATACTTGGCTTAATTTTCTTTAGCCTGCTGTTTGGGTTTTTTCTAACCAAAATTAAAGGTGACGCACAGAAAACAATGCAGAACTTCTGGCAAGGTCTGTTTGATGTCATGATGTTGATGACAGAGATGATTATGAAGTTGGCGCCATTGGGAGTTTTTGGGTTAGTGGCGGCGGCTGTTGCCAAAACAGGTTTTGAACAGTTTGAAAACTTGGCATTGTTTTTTATAACTGTGGTTCTTGCCCTGGCCATTCATTTTTTTATCGTCATGTCATTGATTTTGCGTTATGTTGGCGGGGTGAAAAACCCTTGGTTGCATTATCAAGCGATGATGCCAGCGCTGCTCACAGCCTTTTCAACCAGCTCCTCCTCAGCGACTTTGCCAATGTCGATGAACGCCATTAAAGAGCGGTCAGGCGTGTCAAATAGGGTGGCCAGCTTTGTGCTTCCTTTAGGGGCAACCGTCAACATGGATGGTACGGCGCTGTATGAGTGTGTCGCGGCGATGTTTATCGCTCAACTGTTTGGCATTGAGTTAAACTTTGCAACCCAGCTGCTTATTGTGGTGATCGCGCTAACCACGTCGATTGGCGTGGCCGGCATCCCCTCAGCAAGCTTGGTCGCCATCAGCATTATTTTAGTGGCGGTGGGTTTACCCGCAGAAGCGATTGGATTGCTGTTGGTGGTGGATCGTTTACTCGACATGATGCGAACGGCGGTCAATGTGTTCAGCGATTCGGTTGGCGCGGTGGTGATTGCTAAATCAGAAGGTGAAACTGGCGTGTTAACTCAAAAGACTTTTTAAATTGGGTCATTTAGTGAGCAACTTAGCTGTACAAGCGCCTTAACGCTGAATTTCTATAGATACAAAGAGTGTTACATTTACCAAAAAAGCTGATTAGACTGAGGTCTAATCGGCTTTTTTTGTCTGCGGAAGACTATAAGAAGAGATTGAAAAAATTGTTCTTAGCAGACCTTAATGTCATGGCGCTATCGTTAACGGTCAAATATTTAATGGCATATATTATTTAGTGGCGAGACGGTTTGACCGGGCCTGCTTGGAGGGTAGTTTTTATAGACTTTGTGCAAAAGTTAACAGTTGTGGCAGTGGCTGTCCGGCCGTGTAGGGGATTAACTCAGGGCCTAAGATTGAAAGGCGTAACACTTGGCTTGGCCCGTCATGGCTCGCACGCCAGTCGCCCAACACCCAACGATGTCGTTGCGTACTGGTCTTTAGGCGGGTATTCACATCGGCAGGTGTGTTGGCGCTTGTACTGTCAACCTTTAATGGATGGTGCTGAGGTCGATGAGTGTGGCCGTGAATAAGGTGACGCGTTGCCGGGTACTGCTTTAATAGGTCATAAATAGCTTTCTCATTAACATCCATGATCGCCTGCGATTTTTGTTGGCTGTGCTGGGCTGAGTCTAGACGCATTTTGTGGCCGATTTTTAAACGGCGTTTACGGGATAGATGTAAAAAAATCCACTGTACAACAGGGTTTCGCAAGACCACGCGCATTCTTTGGTAAGCGGTATCATCCGTGCAGAGACGATCGCCGTGCATAAGTAAGCAGGGGTGCTGATACAGGGTAATCGCGTAGGGTTCCGGTAAAAATTGAATGCCGGTTGCCTGCCAAAAAGCGTTGCGCATTAAAAAATCACGGTTGCCATATTGGCAATAGACCGCTAGATTGTTGTCCGTTAACTGTCTTATCTGTTTGATAATGGGGGCGTACACGTCTAATCCAACATCATCTCCGGCCCACATTTCAAACAGGTCGCCCAAAATATACAACGCTTCTGCCTTGGGGGCTTCGTCTTTTAAAAATGCTTCAAAAGTCAAGTTGATGGGGTGATCAGGATCGGGCTGCAAGTGTATGTCTGCAACAAAAAGGGTGTATGGATTCATCTGGAAAGTTTAACAACTTTAGCGGTTAATGCAAAGAAAATACCGCCTGTTCAGGCTGTTCGTGTCGTGGTGTGAGAAGGTGTAAAGAAATGAAAAAAGAGAGTTGGTGTTTAAAAGATGCTGTAAACAAAAAAGCCGACGTCAAACGTTCGGCTTTAAGGTGTTTTTGTTGGATTTGAATTGCTTGAATTTGGATTGCAGTAGGCTGCCCAGTTCTTTCTAATGATGACCGCTTAAGTTTTAATCGCTGTTGGATTCGCATCTTAAGCGGTTAACAAGTAGACAATAGAGCTTGATCACTCTTCAAGCAATACGGTTTTAGTGATTAAAATGTCATCACGCGGCACATCTTGGTGTCCCATGCGAG
>CAZVPH010000248.1:0-3353 GCA_964628125.1 uncultured Thiosulfatimonas sp.
CACCTTTTTTGAAGACGTTGGCGGTGGCTCTTTAGAGATAATTAAGACTTTTCTCGATTGATGTAACTTAGCAACGGGGTGGGCTAATATTTCTAAATAAGGGTTTTCACCGAGTTCGTCCACCTGTGTGACGATCGCTACGGGGTAACCAGAAGGGAATACACCCCCCAGACCAGAGCTCTCAAGGACATCGCCTTTGCGGACCAAACTGTTTTTAGGGATAAAATCAAGGCTGATTGAGTCATGACCTGTGCCGCGTAAAATTCCGCGCTGTCCTGTACGTTGAATCCGCACAGGCAGCTGATGGTCTGGGTCCGTGATAAGTAAAACACGAGATGATGTCGGAGTGGTGGCCACAATTTGGCCCATAATGCCTTCGGAGTCAATAACGGTCTGTTGCTCCGAGATGCCATTAAAATAGCCGCGATTCACGGTTAAAAACTGTGAAAGTGGATTGCTGCTGTAATAGGTAACGGTGGCGATCTGAACCGATTGATTGGTTATTTTCCCAGTGGTGCCCAGGAGTGATTCTAGTCTGTCTACTTCCAGCTCTAGGCTCGACATCTGCAATTGCTTTGCTTTAAGTAATAAAATCTCAGTTTTGAGTTTTTGATTCTCAGCTTCTACGGCATCAAGAGAGGTAAAGTTTGTGGTCGACCACTGATAAAAGTGTTTCGGCAAACTGGCAACTTGCTCTAGAGGTGTGATGGTCGTCAGCAGAGCGCTGCGAAAATTTCCCATTAAGTGCCCATAGTGATCCGCCGACATGAGTGCAATCGCGCTGATGAACGCGATCACAAAATGCATACCTTCTAACTGTGGCGTGGTGGGCTGCAGGCTTATGGGAAACTCCTAGAAAACTTGGGCGACAGCGGTGAAAGTTGTCTAAAACGTTTTGGTTATAATTAACGGATATTGAAAGATAGGCTGCATATCAGAAACGCCCGCAAGCGGGCGTCACTGTTTAAGTCAATGCTAAAGGTACGTTTTACCCGGTGGTTATTTCGTGTAAAAGGCCCGATGGACGCAAGTGCTTCACATTATTCAAACGAGAAAAGGTCAAGCCCTTTCTCGTCCATGAGCTCGAGCGCACGTCCACCACCACGTGCTACACACGTTAATGGGTCGTCGGCAATGATCACGGGAATACCGGTCTCTTCAGACAGCAGAGTGCTCAAGTTTCGTAGCAGAGCGCCGCCACCGGTTAGGACGATTCCGTGTTCAGCAATGTCGGCACCAAGTTCTGGCGGCGTATTCTCAAGCGCTGTTCTGACCGCGCTGACAATCACTGCTAATGGCTCTTGTAAGGCTTCAAGTACTTCGTTACTGTTTAAAGTAAAACGGCGCGGAACCGCTTCTGCAATATTGCTGCCATGGACTTCCATGGTGTCAGGTACCACGTCGTGATACGCGGTGCCGATGGTCTTTTTAATTTTTTCAGCAGTGGTTTCACCGATGACCATGCCGTAATTGCGACGAACATACTTGATGATGGCGTCGTCAAAACGATCGCCACCGACCTTGACAGAATCCGACCAGACAATGCCATTAAGAGAGAGGGTTGCAACTTCGGTGGTACCACCGCCAATATCGACGACCATTGAGCCCGTTGGTTCGCTCACCGGCATTCCAGCGCCGATGGCGGCGGCCATCGGCTCTTCAATTAAGTAAACTTCACGTGCGCCAGCACCGGCGGTCGCTTCGCGGATTGCACGACGTTCAACCTGGGTCGAACCACAAGGAATGCAAACAAGAACGCGTGGGCTTGGCTGAAAAAACTTGGCTTCGTGCACTTTACGAATAAAGGCTTGCAACATTTTCTCAGTCACTTCAAAATCAGCAATTACCCCATCTTTTAGGGGGCGTACGGTTTGGATGTCTTGGTTTTCCTTCCCCAGCATTAACTTAGCGTTTTCGCCGACGGCGACGATTGTGCGGTTATTGCTGCCACGTTTATTGGTTCGAATAGAGACGACAGACGCTTCGTGAAGCACAATGCCTTTGCCACGCACGTAGATTAATGTGTTTGCGGTACCGAGGTCGATTGAGAGGTCGTTGGAGAAAAGTCCCATGATTTTGCGAAACATTTATGGCTTATCCTTGAGTGTGTGGGCTTAGAAGTATCCGGGCATTTTAACTTAATTAATGAGCTGGGAGAAGCGTTATATAAGTCTTTAAATAACTATATGTATGTCCTGTGATTTTGAGAGCCATGATTCCATGAGTTTTAGCCAGGGTTTAGCCTAGTTTTTACTGTGCGCTTGGCCACTATTACGCTTTTTTAAGCGGGTTTAATCCCGTAACCGGTTTAGAATAGTCTTATATAAACGCTGTAAATATGGTACTTTATGCGGCTAACTGAACGTTGCGTTAGAAGTGGGCTTATCGTTAAGTGGGTCACTGTTAAACGTTTGAACGATGGTATTGATTCCGATTAGGAGAAAAAAGTGTCTTTAGGAAAAACTGAAGTCGAGTACATCTCACGCCTAGCGCAAATTGACGTGCGAGAAGAAGAGGTGGACAGTGTCGCCGGCAAGTTGTCGAGTATTTTAAACCTGTTTACGCAGATGGCAAACGAAAGCACAGACGGTGTTGAGCCAATGGCGCACCCATTGGACGCGGTTCAGCGCTTTAGAGCAGACGTAGTGACTGAGACGGATCAACATGAAAGGCTGCAGGCGATTGCGCCGTCGGTTGAGCAGGCACACTATTTAGTCCCCCAAGTTATAGAGTGATTGGAATCAAAATATGCACAATTTAACCCTTAAACAAATGAGCGAAAAGCTGCACTCTGGCGAGATCAGCAGTGTGCAACTCACACAACACTACCTTGATCGTATCGCTCAATATGATGGCGAACTCAATGCGTTTGTCACGGTCACTCCTGAACTGGCGATGAGCATGGCGCGCGCTGCCGACCAAAAAATTGCCGCAGGAAAGGCCGAGTTGTTGACCGGCATTCCCGTCGCACACAAAGATATATTTTGTACCGACGGCGTTAAAACTTCGTGCAGCTCTAAAATGCTCGATAATTTTATAGCGCCCTACGACGCTCATGTTGTGACGCTTCTGAAAAACATTGGCATGCCTATTCTGGGTAAAACCAATATGGATGAGTTCGCGATGGGCTCCTCTTCTGAGACCAGTTACTACGGCCCGACCAAAAACCCTTGGGATCACAAAGCGGTTCCTGGTGGCTCTTCCGGAGGTTCAGCCGCGGTCGTTGCTGCGGGTCTTGCGCCTTTGGCGACGGGAACAGATACCGGAGGGTCGATTCGTCAGCCCGCTTCTTTCTGTGGCATCACCGGTATGAAGCCAACGTACGGCGCGGTCTCTCGTTTTGGAATCATCGC
>CAZVPH010000249.1:0-3349 GCA_964628125.1 uncultured Thiosulfatimonas sp.
GCCCTAAAGACCCCGAACAAGAAACTTGGCAAGGTCGACGTTTAGGCGTCGAGTCCGCGCCCGAGGTATTGTCAATTGACCAGGCCTGGTCAATTGAAGAGTTGGATGACGGCGGTCTTGAGTTGCTTGAAAACAGCGATTCTGTCTATTTCTCTTTTTCAAATATGACCGATTGGCTTGAGCCGGTCAGTGAGTGGGTCGCCACACTTAAACAGAGAGTGCGTCAAGGCATATCCGCGCCGAATAAGCTATGTGATTTGGATGAAATCCTCCACGAACAGCGTTTGTTTAAATCGGCCGAAGAGATTAAAAGAATGCGCCAAGCCGCGCAGATTACTGTTACAGGTCATTTAGCCGCCATGGCGGCGACGGCGCCTGGTAAGCTTGAGTTTCAGGTACAGGCGGAATTAGAGGCGGCGTTTGTTCGACAAGGATCGCCACGCGTGGCGTTCAGCTCGATTGTTGCAAGTGGCCAGAACGCCTGTATTTTGCACTACACCGAAAATCGCGATGAGATTAAAGACGGTGACCTGGTATTGGTGGATGCGGGCGCGGAATGGCAGGGTTATGCTGGCGATGTCACGACAACCTTCCCGGCCAACGGTATCTTTAGTTCAGCGCAATCCCAGCTCTACAGCTTGGTGTTAAAGGCTCAACAAGCGTCGATTGCAGCGATAAAACCTGGCGTCTTATACGATGAGGCTCATCAAGCATCGGTTAAGGTTTTGACAGCAGGCCTGGTTAAATTAGGGGTGCTAAACGGCGAACTAGAAGCACTCATTGACGCCGCTGCTTATAAGCGGTTTTTCATGCACGGTACTGGGCACTGGTTGGGCTTGGATGTACATGATGTGGGCGCTTACAAGCAAAACCAAGTCTGGCGAGCGTTTAAATCGGGCATGGTGGTGACGGTTGAACCAGGGCTGTATATTTCAGCTGAACACGCCGATGTGGACCCCAAGTGGCATAACATTGGTATTCGCATCGAAGACGATGTTTTAGTGACTGACACTGGTCATGAAGTGCTGACCACTGGACTGCCAAGAACGGTGGCTGAAGTTGAAGCGCAGATGGCACGTTTTTCGACAGCGTCAAATGCAACGTGAATTCAAATATAAACTTTAAAATATGAGTTTTCAAAATATGAACGCGTAACAAGTAATTTGTAACAATGAATTTATAAAATACAGGTAGGTTTGAAACGTGAGCCAAGAGTTCTCTTCAGAAAGTGAGATGGAATCCATTCAGTGCGACCTTATTATTTCGGGTGGCGGTCCGGTCGGCTTGATACTGGCCCTAGGCCTTGCACAGCAGGCATATCAGGTCGTTCTTGCCGAGGCTTATCAGCCAAGTTCCGAGGCGCCTAATTCGTTTGATGGTCGAGTTTTAGCGCTGTCGCATGGCTCTATGCAACTTTTGAAAAAGCTCAATCTTTGGACGGACCTTGTCGAGAATGTCACCGAAATTCATCACGTACACGTGTCGCAAAAAGGTTACTTAGGCTTAACGACACTGCACGCTGAAGAGGTTGATGTACCCGCCTTAGGTTACAGTATTCAATCCAGTGATTTGGGCAAGGTGCTATGGAAGCATGTTCAAAAACACCCACAAATTCGAGTTTTATGCCCTGCGCAATTGATCAGTTTTAAAGAGCAAGGCTCGGGGAGCCAGGCAAGAGTTCAAGCTGAGGTTATTGAAGCGCCAGAGAGTAAAATTGAAGCGCCAGAGAGTAAAACCAGGCCTGGTCACTCTTATCAAATCGAAGCTAAATTAATTGTCGGCGCGGATGGCACCGATTCCAAAGTTCGGAAAATAGCCGGTTTATTACTGCAAGAAAAATCCTATGATGCCGTCGGAGTCATTGCGCAAATCGAAACTGAATTTCACCCGAGTGGTTGGTCTTATGAGCGTTTTACAGAACAAGGACCGGTGGCGCTTTTGCCAATGGGTGGCCACTTTCATAAAGCGGTCATGGTCTGTCCGACTGCGGATATTGAATCGGTTAAAGCCTTGGATGACGCTGAGTATATCGCGTTGTTTGCCTCTAAAATGGGCGAACGTTTGGGGCGGTTTACTCAGGTAAGTTCGCGAGTCTATTACCCGTTAAAAGAGACCTATGTACCGCAGATGTCTAAAGGGCGCGCGCTGCTCATGGGCAATGCGTCGCATACGCAACATCCGGTGGCTGCACAAGGTTTAAATTTAGGGATTCGAGATATTGAGGTGTTTTTAGAACACGCCGCTTCAGTGGAAGACATTGGTGAGCCGTCGGGGTTAATCGCTTACGCCAAGGCTCGAAAGCCGGACCACGAAAAAGTCATGGGCATGACGGATGGCTTGATCGGTATTTTTCAGCATACCTCGCCGATTGTCGGGCATTTAAGAGGGGTTGGGCTTATGGCCATGCAAGCTATGCCGACTCTGAAAAAACGTTTTTCACGCTTTGCAATGGGAGGCAATCGTTCATGAGTTTTACGGCAAGCCGTGTAGACACAGCAGGCGTTGAAGAGATTGTAAGTGACGCCGAATATTCCAAGGAGAGCACTAGGGCTGAGATCGACTTAACTGCTATTACTTCTAAAAAGTGGGATCTGGTGGTGGTGGGTGGTGGCATGGTCGGTGCGACTCTAGCGCTGGGATTAGGCCAGCAAGGCTTGTCGGTGCTGCTCTTAGAGAAACAGGCGGTGAACACCGATTGGAATCCCGAGTCCGCCTATCAGCCAAGAGTCAGCGCCTTAACCCGGGCGTCGGAGAAAATACTTCGCAACTTGGGCGCATGGCATGGGATCGAAAAACGTCGCTTTAATCCTTTTGTTGCCATGCGTGTCTGGGATGAAATCACTCCGGGAGAGGTAGATTTTTCGGCGCAAGAGATGGGTGAGCCTAATCTCGGCTACATTGTTGAAAATGGCATTGTACAAGTTGCGCTTTGGGAGCAGATTGAAGCCTGTAAAAACATCACACTGCTGTTTGGCCAGTGTTTGCAATCGCTGCGTTTAGAAGATGACCAGGCCTGGTTAACTTTGGACGGTGCTGGCGAGGTACAAACCGAGCTGTTAGTGGGAGCAGATGGCGCATTCTCGCAAGTACGAGCGCTGGCGGGCATTGGTTTACAGGCGCACAGTTATGAGCAGTGCGCCGTTGTCGGGGCGGTTAAAACCGAACGCTCGAGTGAAGACACTTGCTGGCAACGATACACTCAAAATGGCCCGTTTGCGTATTTGTCGATGGGCGATAATGTTAGCTCGATCGCTTGGTATTTGCCCGTTGAAAAAATGCAGTGGGCATTAGAATTATCCGACCAAGCGTTTGCGGAAGAGGTCTCTAAAGCATCAGACTACCGATTGGG
>CAZVPH010000250.1:0-3322 GCA_964628125.1 uncultured Thiosulfatimonas sp.
TAACAAGGTTTAAATCTAGGAACCAGCTTGGCACCTTAGTTTTACGGTTACGCACCTTATCCAACGCGCGCTCACTGAAACTGATCGGTGATAAACCTGGAACACACGACAAACATTTCTGTGTGCCTGAATAGATAGCATCAATCCCCCACTCATCAACCCGCAATTCTGTTCCACCTAATGACGTGACGGCATCGACAATGGTTAAACAGCCGTGATCTTGTGCGATTTTACAGATAGTTTTGGCATCTGAAGACGCACCGGTAGAGGTTTCAGCGTGAACAAACGCGACAATTTTGGCGTCCGGGTGTGCTTTACAGGCCGCTTCTACTTTTGAAGGCGTCACCGCGGTGCCCCACTCGTCAGAAACAATGATCGCTTCGCCGCCAAAACGCTCAACGTTCTCTTGCATACGCATTCCGAAAACACCGTTAATACAGACAATGACCTTATCGCCTGGCTCAACTAAGTTTACAAAACAGGATTCCATACCGGCTGAACCCGGTGCTGAAACCGGCATGGTCATCGCATTTTCTGTTTTAAATGCGTATTTCAGCATCTCTTTAATTTCATCCATCATGCCAACAAAGGCAGGGTCTAAGTGACCAATGGTTGGACGTGCCATCGCAGACAGGACACGTGGGTGGATATCAGATGGGCCCGGGCCCATTAACGTACGCAGTGGTGGGTTGAAAGATTGCATGGAAAGTTCCTTTAGATTAAAAATGACTAGAATATTGAATGCGCTCAATTATAATGGCAGTCAACTACGATATACAAGAGTTAAAAAAATGGAAGTTATTCAAGCCCTTAAAGACGCAATCTCCCCTAAAAACATCTTAAGTTCTGTGGAATCTTGTCGCCCTTATGAGTGTGATGCACTCTCCGCGTATCGTGAAAAACCACTGGCGGTTGCCCTGCCCGAAACGGTTGAGCAGGTCAAAGCGGTGCTGCGAATTTGTAAGCAGTATAAAGTGCCTGTCATCACACGAGGATCCGGCACCGGCTTGGCAGGCGGCACTCTGCCGCTGAAAGATGGCATTGTGTTAGGGCTCTCCAAACTCAGCGAGATCCTTAAAATTGATCCCTTACAGCGCATTGCCATTGTGCAGCCCGGGGTGCGCAACATCTCTGTCAGCCAAGCGGTTGAAAAATACGGCCTCTATTATGCGCCAGACCCTTCCTCACAAATCGCCTGTTCAATCGGCGGTAACGTCGCTGAAAACTCCGGCGGAGTTCACTGTCTTAAATACGGATTAACCGTGCACAACGTCCTCTCTATTAAGGTGTTAGACATGGACGGCGAAGAGAGTGTGTTTGATGAGAAAGACGACGGCATTGACCTTTTAGCGCTGATGAACGGCTCGGAAGGCTTGTTGGGCGTTATCGTTGAGATCAAACTCAAACTTCTGCCCAAACCTGAAGCCGCACAGTTGGTTATGGCCGCGTTTCACTCCATCAGCGATTGTGCCGATGCGGTCACCGGCGTGCTGGAGCAAGGCATTATCCCTGCAGGCCTAGAGATGATGGATAAATTCTCGCTCGTCGCCGCCGAAGAGTTTGCCAAGGTGGGCTACCCGACCGACGCCGAAGCCTTGTTGCTGTGCGAAGTCGATGGCAGCCACTCTCAAGTACAAACCGATGCAAAACTGGTTGCTGATATTTTGACGAAAAAAGGCGCCTATAAAATCACCGTCTCGCAAAGTGAAACTCAACGCATCGCCTTGTGGCAAGGTCGAAAGAATGCGTTCCCAGCGGTCGGCCGATTTTCACCCGATTACTACTGCATGGATGGCACTATTCCGCGCAAAAAACTCGCCTATGTTCTCGATAAAATTGACCAGATGTCCGCCGTTTACGGTCTAAGAGTCGCCAATGTCTTCCACGCCGGCGACGGCAACTTGCACCCTTTGATTCTCTACGACGCCAATATTCCCGGCGAGCTAGAGTTAACCGAGAAATTTGGGACTGAGATTTTAAACCTCTGCGTCGATGTCGGCGGAACCATTACCGGCGAACACGGCGTGGGCGTTGAAAAACTCAACTCAATGTGTCATCAATACAATACCCACGAATTGGAAATTTTTCATGGAATTAAGGCCGTATTTGACGACACAGGCCTGCTCAATCCTGGGAAAGCGGTGCCCACCCTACACCGTTGTGCCGAAGTCGGACAGATGCACGTGCACAACAATCAACTCTCTCATCCGCATTTGGAGCGTTTTTAATGGCCCATTTTTCAACTTCTAACCCCGTTATCGAACAGCTTGCAGAGCAGATAAGACAGGCTAATCTTGATAAACAGACCATTCAAATTACAGGCAATCAAAGCAAAATACCGATGGGCACAGAAGATTGCAGTGGCAACTCTCTGCAGGAGCTGAACATCTCCCACTACAGCGGAATTATTGAGTACGAACCCGCCGAACTGGTGGTCACCGTCAAAGCCGGAACCCCTTTAAGCGAACTCAAAGCCGCCCTAGCCGAGCGCAATCAAATGTTGGCATTTGAACCGCCGGATTATGGCAACTCCACCATCGGCGGTACCTACGCCGTAGGCTTAACCGGACCGTCAAAACCCTTTCGAGGCGTTTTAAGAGATTTTGTTCTCGGCACCAAAATTATTGATGGCCAAGGTCGTCCATTAGGGTTTGGGGGCAAGATGATAAAAAATGTCGCCGGTTATGACGTTGCACGTATGCTGGTCGGCTCAAAAGGTTCAATGGCGCTCATTACTGAAATGAGTATAAAAGTCATCCCATTAGCTCAAGAGGTTACTTATTGCATTGAAATGCCGGAAAGTGAAGCGATTCTTTTGATGAATAAAATGGCCGGCACCGCCTTGCCGATGACGGGCGGCGCTTACTACCAAGGACGCTTTTACTACCGTGTCGCTGGAGAACACCCTTTGCAAACCAACCAAGTGGGTGTTAGAGAGTGTGACAACAGTATTTGGATTACCTTAAACCCCTTCCGACCCACGCTTGAACCGGGCGAAAAACTCTGGCGTGTCGATGTGGAAAGCACCAATCCCGCGATTGAAAACACCATCGCCGTTGGCATGGGGGGCACACGCCGTTGGGTGGCGAGTCCTCACAAGCCTAATCACCCCTATGTGACCCTCTGGCAAACGCGTTTTGCCCCCAGGCACAATGACACACCCAGGGTGAAAAAAATAAAACTGGGATTACGAGACGTCTTCGATCCAAATCACATCTTTAAACAGCTTTAAGCTGTTTAACATGGATTTTAAAGATCTTTAAAACACACTCAGCGACTCAATAACTGCTAAAAAGTTCATACAACTGTCAATAATAAAGCC
>CAZVPH010000251.1:0-3311 GCA_964628125.1 uncultured Thiosulfatimonas sp.
TGGTGATGCTGTCTGCAGAGATGGCGACGTCAATGCTGTTGAGCTGAATCAGTTCGACATAGGATTTATTATTTACCAGTGCAATGACTTGTTTGACACCCAGTTTTTTTGCGAGCATGCCTGAGATGATATTGGCTTCATCGCTGTTGGTGACGGCGATAAAGAGATCGATGTCATCAATGTTTTCTTCGAGCAACAGGTCTTTATCCGAGACATCACCGTGAATAATAATGGTTCGGTCTAAAGCTTCTGCCACCTTACGCGCTTGCTGTAAATTACGATCGATGAGCTTAACCTGATATTTATCCTCTAACGCTTGTGCCAGGCTAAAACCGATATTGCCACCACCGCCGATCATGATGTTACGTGAAGGGTGTTCTTTTTTATGGCGCAGCTCTGAGATAATCATTGGAATGTACTTGGGCTCGGCCAAAAAGAAGACCTCGTCGCCGGCTTTTATGACGGTGTCCCCCGTGGGCATGACGACCCCACCTTGGCGATAGATTGCGACAATACGAGTTCTTATATGCGGGGGTAGGTGCTCGTTTAGACTGCGAATCTGCTTGTTGACCAGTAAGCCGTCGCGGTAAGCGAGCATGGCGACTATTCGTACCTTACCTTCTGCGAAGTCAATGACTTGTAAAGAGCCAGGGTAGTCAATCAGCTGCAGTATGTAGTCGGTGACCAGGCTTTCAGGGCTGATTAAAAGGTCGATCGGAATCGAGTTTTCGTTGTTTTTATCAAACAGTTCGGGATGGTCTAGATAGGAACGGCTGCGTACGCGAGCAACTTTGGTTCCGGTTTTGTGCATGATGTGCGCGAGTTGGCAGGCGACAATATTGGTTTCGTCATTTTGGGTCGCGGCAATCAACATATCGGCGTCTTCTAAACCGGCTTGCGCAAGGACGTCTGGGTGCGAAGCGTGCCCGTAAATTGTACGAATATCCAACCGATCCTGCAGTCGTTGCAGGTGCAAGCTGTCTAAATCGACCACGGTCACGTCATGGTTTTCATTGGCCAGTAACTCAGCAAGAGAAGAGCCGACTTGACCTGCGCCTAGGATTACAATATTCATAGTATTTATATCTTTGCAATTAAAGAAACATTTATCGTTGGGTGCTTGGTGTGTTTAGTTTAGTGTTTTTAGCCTGTTTATGTTCGAACTTAAGCAGGTGGTTAAGTTGGATTTTTGGGGTCTATGCCAAGCGTTTTCAACTTACGGTAGAGGTTGGTGCGGTCGATTCCTGAACGTTTTGCGGTTTCGGAAACGTTGCCGCCGGTTTCTCGAAGCAGCTGGCTTAAATAAGCGCCTTCTAATCGGTCTTTCGCCTCTTTTAACAACAGCGAGGTGTCGACCGTTGACTCTTGCTCGCTGGCATTCTCACTTTTTTGCAGCGCACTTTTGATTTCTGTGTCACTGACCTCGCCACGTCCCAAGATCAGGGTGCGTTGGATGAGGTTTTGCAACTCTTTTAAGTTACCAGGCCAGCCATATTGGCGTAACACATTCTGCGCAGGCACGCTAAAGTGACGGTACTCTAAGCCCTCTTGGGTCACGAAGTGGTTCACAAAAAAATCGACCAGTTCTGGGATGTCTTCGGTATGTTGACGCAAGGCTGGCAGATGAATCGGCATGACGTTTAAACGCTGGTAGAGGTCTTCTCTGAAGTTTTCTGACACAACCGCTTGTTCCAAGTCCGTTCTAGAGAGGGCAATTAAACGAATGTCCATCGCAATGGCATCGCTCGATGGCGTCGGTTGATAGACCTGTTTTTGAATTAAGGTGGCGAGAGTGTGCTGTGAGTTGGCCGAGAGTTGATCAAAATTAGCCACGATTAGGGTGCCATTGTGCGCCTCTCGCAAGAACGACCTCATCGGCTCTTCTGTGGTGTCGTCCGCCATGCGATTGAAATCGATCGCCGAGATCTCAATTAAAGCGAAATCTTTACGGCTGCTGGTTTTGTGTAACGCACGCGCGGTATGGTGTTTGCCAGAACCGGGTTCGCCACTGATTAAGATCGGCATGGTGAATTTAGAGAGGCGTTCGATGGTCTCTCGCAACTCATGCATATTTTTGCTTTTTCCGATGGGCAGAACCTGTTCGGGTTGTTTCTGTTTGAGTTGGCGGTTCTCTTGGTTAAGGCGATTGTGCTCGAGCGCGCGTTCTGCGGTGACAATCAATTTGGCAAGAGAGAGTGGCTTTTCCAGAAAGTCATAGGCGCCTAACCGGGGCGCTTCGATGGCGGTTTCAATGGTGCCGTGCCCCGACATCATAATGACCTTAGCGTGGTCTAATACGCGTTCTTTTTTCATGTCTGACAGCAGTGAAATACCGTCGATATCCGGCATCCAGACGTCTAAGAAAATGACGTCGGGTAGGGTTTTACGCCAAGCATTTTGAGCTTGTACGCCATTTGCGGCGGTTTCAACCTGATAACCCTCTTCTACAAAGATCTCTTCCATTAAGTTTCGGATGTCTTTTTCGTCATCGACAATTAACAGCTTACCAATTTTCATTTAAACCCTTCAATTTAGACCTTCATGTTCATTTGGCATGACGGGAAACGTAATAATAAAGCAGGTGCCTTCACTTGGCGAGGAGCTTAGCGTGATTTTACCACGGTGCTCTTCAACAATCTTACGCACAATGGCCAGCCCCAGCCCTGTGCCTTTGGGTTTGTCAGAGGCGTAGGGTTCGAAAATCCAGTTTTGTGACTCTTCCGGTATCCCAGGGCCATTATCACAGATGCTCAGAGTAATGTTGTCACTCTCTTGACAGATCGTGGTTATTTTAATGCGTGGCTCCGCGGTGGTTTCGGTCGCTTCAATCGCATTCTTAATCAGATTGTGCAAAAGTTGTCTTAATCGGGCGCTGTCCGCTAAGACCATAGGGCACTTAGTGGCGAGCTCCGTTTGGACTGACCAACGGACGGATGGAGAGTGGTACATCTCTGAAACATCTTTAATCAAGAGATTAAGGTCGGTTTTTTGCAATAAAACATCGGGGGTGTTGGCGTAATCTGAGAAGGCTTGAACCAGGGTTTGCATGGTGGTGACCTGTTCGATAATGGTGTTAGTCATGCGTGAAAGTAAGGATTGATCTTCCGATTCCAGCTTGTCGTAAAGTTTATAGTTCAACCGCTCTGCGGAGAGTTGAATGGGTGTTAGAGGGTTCTTTATCTCGTGCGCCAATCGACGCGCAACGTCGCTCCAAGCGGCGTTCAGTTGTGCCTGCACCATTTCAGTCACATCATCGATGACCAACACATAACCGCCAATTTTCTTATCAATGCTGGGCAGAGTCGAGCCAT
>CAZVPH010000252.1:0-3310 GCA_964628125.1 uncultured Thiosulfatimonas sp.
TCATCGCCACCGCAGCCTTAGTGGCCGCCGCCTCTGCGCTGGTCGGTGTGTTTTTAATTTTACGCCGTCAGGCGCTGATCGGCGACGCTATCAGCCACTCTGTTCTACTAGGGATTGTGTTGGCCTACCTAATTACAGACAGTCGTGCCCTGCCGATTATGCTTGGAGGGGCGGTCATTATCGGCTTGCTGACCGCTTGGCTAAGTGACAGCTTGCATCGTGTTGGTAAATTACAGAGCGACGCGAGTATCGGCATTGTCTTCACCCTCTTCTTTGCCATTGGTGTGATTCTCGTTTCACTCTACACCAGCCAAATCGACTTAGACCAAGAGTGTGTACTCTATGGTGAAATTGCATTCGTGCCGTTCGACACCATCACCTTTGGCGGCTTAAACAATGAAGTCGGCAGTGGTTTCGACATAGGTCCGCGCGCTTTTTGGGGCATTGCCACGGTTTTCTTAATTGTGCTGGTGAGCATCGTGGTTGGATTCAATCGTTTAAAAACGGTGGCTTTCCATCCTAATCTTGCGATCTCTTTAGGCATTAACGTGGTTTTCTGGCATTACTTTTTAATGACCTTGGTTTCAATGACAACCGTCGCCTCATTCGATGCGGTCGGTGCGATTTTAGTGGTGGCATTATTGCTGATTCCAGCCAGCAGCGCTTATCTTATTGCCAGCTCTTTAAAAAGCATGCTTTGGTTGGCTGTTGGCTACTCGCAGCTGTCAGTGGCCATCGGCTACGCCATGGCGTTTTGGCTGGACAGTTCAATCTCGGCCTCGATTGCCGTTAGCTCAGGTGTCCTATTGTTTGCGACCATCTTGTGGCAGCAAATACAAAAGCGACAATCACTTCCGGTTGTCAAAGAAAGCCGTTCTCTAGAATCAACTTAGGCTTAAACACAAAAAAACCCGATGTGACCAGGCCTGGTCATATCGAGTTTTCTGCTGATTTAAAATAGTCCAAGACGTTTATCTTAATTCTAGTTAAATTTAAAAGCCTGCTCCCCTTCCAGTTCGCCTCTATTTATAACTTTAATCGCCTTTTTAAGAGCGATTACTTTTCAAGACGCTCTCTATCTTATCTCGACAACTGCCACAACCTTGGCACGCATAGGTTAACGCACTTATTTTTTCAACACTGTCAGCGCCTTGATGAATCGCTTGCAAAATCTCGGTGAGATAAACATCGTAACAGACACAAATCTGTCGATCACCATCAACCGGGGTCGACTCTGCGCCACTTCTTACACTAAGCATGAACGTTACTAATCATCATCACTTGCTCGTTGTTCTAACTCTTTTTCCATTAGGTAACGAACAATATAAGCCTCATCCTCCGCGGCAATCTGTGTGAAACGAAACGCAATTCGTTTAAGCGGAGAGCCCGCTTTCTCAGGTTCTGCGTAGGCGCACTCTGCCTGGGCAAAGACAAATTGCTCCTCTATTAGAAACAGAACACAAATCGTATCACCTTGAACATAGTCCTCTTTGAGCAAAAGTGAGAAGCCACCGGCCGCCAGGTTGACTTGTGTAATCGGACAAGCGTTACTGTCCGCCAAAGCGTGATAAATCGCTTTTAAACGGTTTAACTGCGCCTCGGAGGCGTTAAACTTAAAGATAAGGTGCTCTATGACACTGGCGAGCCAATTACCCTGTTCAGCGGAAAGCAATAAATTAGGCAGATACTCTGCACTGTTAAAAGGTGTTGTGACGGGCTCCGGAAAAAGAAAGACTTTGCCACTGACGCTCTTTTCAATAACCGTCAGCAACTCAGAGATCGCCTTATCGATTCGATCGTAGAACTGCTGTAAAAGCGCAACCACCTTAGAGCCTCCTTTACTTTCAGGAGATTTATAGTGCGACTGTGCTAAGTGTCTTTGAGTAAACTCATGACGAAACTCTTCACTCTCTTTGGGGTTCACGCCTAACACAATAAAGTCGAGTATCCAGGCCAGAAACTCAAGCCTTTGATTAAATTCTTTGAACAGCGCGACGCCGCCGTTTTCCACATAGATAGGCTCCTCAAACAGCGTTTGCAACTGTTCGCTTCGCTCGGCTAAGTCCAACTCGGTCTGTGCATCAACCAACTGTTCCCGATCTACTTGAAAACAACTTTTATCCGCTTCCTGAAGCTCTATATAGACGGGAATGGAGACATCAAATCGAAAAAAAACTCTTTGCTCTTGGTTCACAACACCGCTCCGTGTTCGATGGTTTAATAATCACTAAGAAGCATTATAACCAATCATTAAATCGATACAGAAAACCTCTCTCAAAATGGAGGCCCTCAAACCAAAAAAAACGCCGTTAGGCGCTTTTTTGGTTCTTTTTCTTATTGTTTAAAAAGCAACCGCTTATTGATAAAGCGTTCCCACGTTAACGCTCTTTTTTTCCACTGATTGAGACGTGGTAATGCGGATCTTCAGACACATTGACCTCTACCAGATCTTTCGCACAAAATAGCAACGATTGGCATTCTGGACTCAAGTGCAATAACACCAGTTTCTTGCCTGCCTCTTGATATTTTTTAGTCAAAGAATCAATCGCCTCCAATCCTGTGTGATCGTAAACACGAGAGTGCTTGAAGTCGATCTGAACATTTTCTGGATCTTCTGCTGGATCAAACATATCAATAAAATTTTTGGCCGATGCAAAAAACAGTGGCCCTTGTACTTTATAAGTCTTGACAATTTTACCATCGACCAATGCGGTGGACGTTTGCAACAGCACGCGCTGTGCGTGCTGCCAAGCAAACACCAAGGCCGCCACAATGACGCCTGCCGTTACCGCAACGGCTAAATCAAATAAAACCGTTAAGACCGTGACTAAAACCATGACAAACGCATCGCCTTTGGTCATGCCTCGCATAATTTTCCAGCTGGACCAGTTAAAAGTTGCGATGACCACAAAGAACATCAAGCCCACCAGCGCGCCAATGGGCACCATCTCAATCCACGAAGAGGCCACCAGCACAATCAGCATTAACCCCAAGGCGGCAGAAATGCCTGACCAGCGCCCAGTGCCTCCCGAGTTTACGTTGATCATTGACTGCCCAATCAAGGCACAACCGCCCATGGTACCGAAAGCACCGGCGGTACAATTAGCAGCACCCAACGCAATGCACTCTTTATTTGCTTTACCACGGGTATTGGTGATGTCATCAATCAACGTCATGGTTAAGAGAGATTCTACCGAACCAATAATTGTTAAGATAATGGCGTAAGGCAGCACAATCCACAGGGTTTCAAAGCTCCAAAAACCAGTCGGCAAGGTCGTCAACCAGCTTAAACCTTGGAACCCACCTTCCA
>CAZVPH010000253.1:0-3293 GCA_964628125.1 uncultured Thiosulfatimonas sp.
ACGCACTGCGGTCGCCAATAATAAGCAACCGAACATTATTCTCATTGAGCTTAGAGGCCTCTTTCTGTAACGTTTTAAGAAATAACCCCATTAACTTGCTCACCTCGTCTTCAGGACGACGCCAGTTTTCAGTGCTGAACGCGAACAAAGTTAAGGCCTTCACACCAACGGTTGAACAATGCGTAACTAAACGTTTAACAGAGTTTAAACCCTTTTGATGCCCGATAAATCGAGGCAAAAAACGTTTTTTGGCCCAGCGGCCGTTGCCATCCATAATAATCGCGACATGCTGCGGCGAACTCTGCTGGCTTTTCTGTTGCTTGTTTTGTTGTGCATGATGCTGTGTATTCAATTGCCGATTTCCGTGCGGTATTTTCTGTCAAAATAAATCTTAAAAGAGCGTGATAATGCCTAAATATTGCATTGGGTTTTACCGAATGCTTTCATCGTGAGCAAACGCATGCTTGCTTGTCCGCTATTTTACCGCTTACTTTCAACCAAGCCAAAACGCAAAACGGCCCAAGAACCCTCTCTTTTAAAAAGAGGTCGTCTGGACCGTTTTCATTAAGAACCCACTGCAGACATTAAAACCGCTTAATTATGCAGTAAACGCCTACAAATAGCGACTTAAAATTAAGCGCGAGTACGACTAACATAAGCTTTACTAGAGTTTTAAAGCTCCAGTAAACTGGCTTCTTTTTCAGCTAATGCGGTATCGATTTTTTTTACAATGCTGTCAGTAAAACTTTGAATCTGCTCTTCAGAAAGACGCGCTTCGTCTTCCGTGATCTCTTTGTCTTTAAGCAGCGCCTTAATGTCACCGTTCGCATCGCGTCGAATATTGCGAATCGCAATACGACTGGATTCGGCTTCACTGCGAGCAATCTTAATAAAGTCTTTGCGACGCTCTTCGGTCAGCGCGGGCATCGGAATGCGAATCAGATTGCCTGTTGTAGCCGGGTTAATACCTAAATCAGAGGTCATGATCGCTTTCTCAACCTTAGCAACCATTGGGTGCTCCCAAGGCTGAACGGTCAAGGTACGAGAGTCCTCTAGATTGATGTTCGCCACCTGGCTAATCGGTACAAGCGAGCCATAATAATCGACCATAATTGAGTCTAAAATACTTGGATGGGCACGTCCGGTACGAATTTTAGCGAAGTTTCCTTCTAAATTCTCAAAGGTTTTTTGCATTCTGACTTCTGCGTCACTGTAAATATCATTTAACATCTCTACTCTCCTGAGCTCACTAAGGTGCCTTCATCTTCACCTTGAACAATTCTAATAACCGCATTGTCTTTAAACATATCAAACACGCGAATCGGCATTGAATGTTCTCGACATAATACAAACGCAGTCATATCCATGACCTGTAAATTATTTTGAATGACCTCATCATAGGTCAACGATTGATAACGAGTTGCGCTAGGGTCTTTGAAAGGGTCCGCACTGTAAATGCCGTCCACTTTAGTTGCTTTCAGCACCACTTCTGCGTCAATTTCAATGCCGCGCAAGGCAGCGGCGGTGTCGGTGGTAAAGAAAGGACTGCCCGTGCCAGCGGCGAACACCAGCACTTCTCCCGCTGCCAACTGTTTTTTAACTGAGTTGGCGTTAAAGCCACTGGAAACCCCTTCGATTGACATGGCAGACAGAACTTGTGACGTCATGCCCATGCTTTCAATGACATCGCGCAACGCCAAAGCATTAATGACGGTTGCCATCATCCCCATGTGGTCACCGGTGGTGCGCTGAATGCCTGAATCTTGAATCTGCGCACCGCGGAAAATATTCCCTCCGCCAACGACAATACCGACCTCAACACCTAAATTCCGTAACTCTTTTACTTGGGAAACCACCGCTTTTAAAGTCGGTGCATGTAAACCAAAATCGCCAGGTCCCATAAGGGCTTCGCCACTGAACTTTAAAAGAATTCGTTTGTATTTAAGTGCCATCGCCGCTCATCCTTATATTTTTACCCCAAACCACCTGCCAAACGGCCTGGATAGATTGGGGGTTTTTATCATCCACCTACACTCGCGCATATCCGTAAAACATGTTTGCGTAGGATTTATAACATTTAAAAACGCTTTGCGATAGAAAAAATCTATGACGAAACATTTTTTAGAAAAATTTAAAATTCTTTTATTTTTTCTAAACCAGGTGTATTAAGCTTACAAAAAAGCCACAGCGGACCCAGCTCGAAAGCTGGACCAGGCTATGGCTTAATCAGTCAACTGAAATTAACCTGTAACGGCTTTTGCCGCCAATGCGACTTCGTCTGCAAAGTTGGTTTCTTCAATCTCAATGCCCGCGCCGACTTCTAAACGGATAAAAGAGCTAACGGTCGCGCTGTTCTCTTTTAACAGTTGTTCAATCGTTAGGTCTGGGTTTTTAACAAATGCTTGTCCGACCAATGTGATGTCAGATAAATATTTGCGCATACGCCCTTCAATCATTTTTTCAATGATTGCCATCGGCTTACCGGACTCTTTAGCTTGATCAATTTGGAAAGCACGCTCTTTCGCAAGCATTTCCTGATCGACGCCGTCTGCGTTAATCGCAGCAGGATTACTGGCAGCAATGTGCATCGCGATATCGCGTGCTAACACATCATCGCCACCGTCCAGCGCAACAACAACACCGATTTTAGCGCCATGCTGATACTGGCCAATCTGTCCAGTTGAGTCCATTTTTTGAATCATGCGCAATGTCATGTTCTCACCAATACGTGCGACCATTTCACGACGCGTGGTGTCAATGGTTTTACCAGACGCCATCTCTAAGTTCATAATGGCTTCGACATCGGTTGTATCATTCATTAAAGCCAACGCTGCGATCTCGTTTGCAAACGTTTTGAACTCATCGCCCATCGCTACAAAATCTGTTTCACAGTTTACTTCAGCAATCATTGCTGTTTTGCTGTCTGCAGAAACAGCGATCGCAATAGTACCTTCAGCCGCAATACGACCCGCTTTCTTATCAGCGCCAGCCATACCTTTTTTACGAAGTGACTCAATCGCCGCTTCCATATCACCGTCCACTTCAGACAGTGCTTTTTTGCAGTCCATCATTCCTGCGCCTGTTAGTTCGCGCAATTCTTTAACCATAGATGCTGTAATAGCCATGTTTTTTATTCCTTATTCTAACTCTACCGTAAAACATGCCTGGCGTTGTTCACCAGGCCTGGTCAATTACTTAGCCGCTTTTACTTCAGCTTCTACGAAATCATCACCAGCAACTTTCGTTGTAATCGTTGCTTTACCTTCAATCACTGCGTCAGCAGCGGCAGATGC
>CAZVPH010000254.1:0-3255 GCA_964628125.1 uncultured Thiosulfatimonas sp.
CTAAGTTTTATTCCTAAGTTAGCGGTGATCGGCATCGCATTGATCCTAGCTGGACCCTGGATGTTGACCACTTTAATATCCTTTACCCGAGAGCTTTATCTAAACATTCCAGCCATGATAGGGTAAGAGAATGTCTTTTAGCTATCCAGAGTTCTTGCAACTGGTTGGTCTCTATTTCTATCCGTTTGTCCGCATTGGCGCCATGCTCTCTATTCTGCCAATCTACGGTGTTCGCAGTGTTCCTACTCAAGCCAAGCTCTTCATCACTCTTTTCATCACCATGGCCGTCGCACCGTCTTTAGCACTGCCGCCACCGGTGGACCCATTTACTTGGCAAGGGATCCTGTTTATCCTACAACAGGTTTTGATTGGCTTAGCGATGGGAGTGGTTTTCCTAGTGGTATTTCAAGCCTTTGTTGTTGCAGGACATATGATTGCCATGGGGATGGGCTTGGCGTTTGCCTCCATGGTGGACCCTGGAACCGGCTCACAGGCGCCCATCGTCTCGCAGTACTTTACCATTATTGCCACACTGCTCTTTCTGGCCCTCAATGGGCATCTTTTGGTCATTCAAGTTATGGTAGACAGTTTTGACTACCTGCCGGTCGGCACCTCATTTTTAAACCGAGAGAGTTTGCGTTTAATTGTTGAATTTGGCAGCTACATGTTCTCTGCAGGCGTCCTAATCGCGCTGCCGGCGATTACTGCATTGTTGTTAATTAACATCTCTTTTGGGGTGGTGACACGCGCCGCGCCATCGTTAAATATTTTTGCAGTTGGCTTCCCAATCACTTTGTTGACAGGCCTGGTCATGTTATCACTGACAACTCCATTGATTTTGCCTCATATGCAAGAGTTGATTCGTCACGCTATTGATCTTATTTTACAATTACGATTGACAGGAAGCTAGGAATCTAAGCGAATGGCAGAGAATGCAGACGGTTCTGAAAAGTCCGAAGAACCCACCGATAAAAAACTCAGAGAGGCCAGGGAGAAAGGCCAAGTACCGCGCTCAAAAGAGCTGACGACTTTGTTGTTAACTTTATCGGCGGCGGTTTTCTTCTTGTTTTATGGCAAGGTGATGATTACCGATTTTCAAATCATCCTCACAAAAGGCTTAAGTTTCGAACGTACTTTGGCGTTTGATGAGTTAAAGATGTTTGATTTAATCATTGCTATTTTGTTGCAGTCTATCTACTTGATTCTGCCTTTTTTGCTGCTCATGATGTTGATTGCATTGGTCGCACCGCTTCTGTTAGGTGGCTGGTCATTCAGCGCAAAAGCCATGGCACCCAAGCTGAGTAAGCTTAATCCAGTGTCGGGTCTTAAACGAATGTTTTCGACCAAGGCATTGGTAGAGCTGTTTAAAGCCCTGGCCAAGTTTGGGTTGGTGATGGCGGTCGCAGTCTATTTTATCTACGCCATTTTTGGTGAGATTTTATCACTTGGCGTCGAGCCCTTAGAGTTCGCGCTAGGCCACGCCGCCTCTTTGATTGCGCAAGCGTTTATTTTTGTCAGCCTCTCGCTATTGATCGTCGCTGCGATCGACGTGCCTTTTCAGTTGTATGAGCACAATAAAAAGCTCAAAATGACTAAGCAGGAGGTTAAAGAAGAGTATAAACAACAGGAAGGAAATCCAGAAGTAAAAGGCCGGATTCGTCAGGTTCAACACGAGATGTCACAACGACGAATGATGCAGAAAGTGCCCGACGCCGATGTGATTATTACCAACCCAACGCATTTTGCTGTAGCGCTGAAATATGACGCTGATAACATGCAAGAACCCATTGTCGTTGCAACCGGTGCAGACTTTATGGCCGCTCAAATCAGAACCATCGCGATTGCCAACAATATAACCCTGGTAGAAGCCCCCCCATTGGCGCGAGCTTTATACTATAATGCAGAAATAGACCGCCCAATTCCCTATGATCTATTTAAAGCGGTGGCGGCGGTGCTGGCCTATGTTTACCAGCTAAAAGAGCATGGTAAAGCCGACAAGGTTAATTTTGCTGAGTTACCGATACCTGAAAATATGAAAACAGAATGATTTCTTTCAAATTAAGATTAAATGTCTAAATGGATCTAACCCAGCTATTCAATAAAGTTAAAAAAACCATGACCAGCGGGTTAGGTGTGCCTATCGCTGTACTGGCGTTGCTGGCGATGGTCACCATCCCACTGCCGCCTTTTTTGTTGGATATTTTCTTTACCTTTAACATCGCACTCTCTTTAGTGGTTCTGATGTTGACGCTTTATGCAAAGCGACCGCTCGATTTTGCTATTTTCCCAACCATCATCCTGTTAGCCACCCTGTTTCGACTCGCCCTCAATATTGCTTCAACCCGGGTTATTTTATTAGAAGGGCATGGCGGCGGCGCGGCGGCCGGAAACGTGATTGAGGCCTTTGGTGAATTCGTTATAGGCGGCAATCTAGCGGTCGGTTTAGTGGTTTTTGCGATTCTTGTGGTCATTAACTTTGTGGTGATTACCAAAGGCGCGGGGCGAGTTGCTGAGGTCAGCGCGCGTTTTACTCTAGACTCGATGCCCGGTAAACAGATGGCCATTGATGCCGATTTGAACGCGGGGCTTATCACTCAAGAAGACGCGCAGATTCGGCGTTCAGACATTGCAACAGAAGCCGAGTTTTATGGTTCCATGGACGGGGCGAGTAAATTTGTTCGAGGCGACGCCGTTGCGGGGATTCTGATCTTGTTTATCAACCTGATTGGTGGCTTTGCAATAGGCATTGGACAACATGATTTAGGGTTTGCTGAAGCCGGTGAGGTCTATACCATCCTTACCTTAGGCGATGGACTGGTTGCGCAAATCCCAGCATTATTGCTCTCAACCGCCACAGCGATTATCGTGACTCGAGTGACAGGCGGCGGCAATAAAGACATGGGCGAGCAGATGCAAGAGCAGATGTTTGCAACCCCTCAAGCCCTAGGCACTGCAGCCGGCATTGTTGGGTTTATGGGGTTGATTCCAGGTATGCCAAACTTTGCTTTCTTAACCTTTGCTGGCGTCGCGGGCGGCGGGGCCTATTGGATTCACCGTCAACAACAAAAAGCGGCGCAACCTGACGTTTCGGTGCTTGAACTGGATTCCACCGAAGAGACCAGGCCTGCTGACTTAAGTTGGGACGATGTTCAGGCGGTTGATGTGCTCGGTTTAGAGGTTGGCTATCGATTGATTCCGATGGTGGATCAAGCTCAAAATGGTCAATTGTTAGACCGTATTAAAGGGGTGCGCCGT
>CAZVPH010000255.1:0-948 GCA_964628125.1 uncultured Thiosulfatimonas sp.
CCAAAAAACCAATCAGTTTCACCACTCCAGACAATGGCCAGTGGCGTAGTTGACCAAATAAGGACAACCGAAATGTAAGCTAAAATAATGGCCATGGAGGCAGCAATTCCTGAGCAGTGGTGCAAAAAAAGAAGAGGTTCAAGCGTTGCGCTTAAAGATCGGCTGGGATAATAGTTTGGGCGTTGTCGGAATATCTTATAAGAGCACTTTCAATGGATTATTTTAATCGCAATAAGGAGGTTGCAGTTCGGTGTTCTGGTTGGCTCTCGTTGAGTTTTGTTGCGCAGTATCAATGTGTCTATAAGACTAAAGCATTATGGTGAGATAAGCTGGTTTTGATAACGATTTAAGCGTGCTATTATGATTAAAATTGCATTAAGTCGCCAGTTTAAACAGTCCCTGCTGCTTATCTTTAACCACTTGGCGTGGGTTAAAGAGCTGGCCGTTCATACAAATATACACCCCTGCCGGCGCGAGCTGAGCGGCCATTAAAGCGGCGCCCATGTTAAAGCTTGCATCTGAGTGTTGCAGCATAAATGGACGCATCGCCCCTGTAAGCACAATTGTTTTTTGAGCCAGTTGTTGGTTGCTTGAATCGGCTAACAAGCACAAGGCCGTGTCGACCATGGTGTCCGTGCCGTGAGTAATGACTATTTTTTGGCACTCCGATTTTGAGCAGGCCTGGTAGATCTGCTGGCGATCTAGCTCCGTCATCTCCAAACTGTCTTTTTGCATCAAAACGTGCGTTCTAATCTGCAGTGTGGCATTGGCCTCCTGCAGTAGTTGCGGTAAGTGGGTCTCAGGAAACGCTAAATCGCCAGTAGTCGCGACGTATTGCTTATCGATGGTGCCGCCGGTAATAAAAAGCTGAATAAACGGGTTAGAAGGGGTGAGTAACATGATTCGCTGAACGTCCAGATGTTTAAGGGAAAAGGGAAGCTGCCATGA
>CAZVPH010000255.1:958-3243 GCA_964628125.1 uncultured Thiosulfatimonas sp.
GATTTTCGTATGGTGTGTATGCTTCTACTTTAAGGCTAATCTTTTAAATTTTTAGATTTATAAAACTGATTTAATACAGTGGTCTTTATGGCTGCCTTAAAATGCCGGTGACAATCCCCAGGATTTCAATGTCCGCATTTTTGAGGATAATGGGTTGCATCTCGGAATTTGCAGGCTGCAATCGTACGCCGGTTTTTTCAATGTAAAGTTTTTTCATGGTGACCTCTTCATTGTTAATTCTCACCACGACCGACTCCCCATTTTCGGCTGAAGACCGACGCTCGATAATCACAATATCCCCGTCATGGATGTTCTCATCAATCATGGAGTTGCCTTTAACGCGTAACGCAAACGTCTCTTTTTTGACCATGCAAGCCGGAACGGCAATTGTGTCATAATCCATCTCCATCTGAACCGGGATGCCTGCCGAGGTCCAGCCTAGCAGAGGGATTTGCACAAATTCGGCATTAATCATTTCTAACGGGTCGGCCGTTTCAAGTTGTATTTTTTGATTACGTTTCGGAATTAAATAAGCAATATTGGACATAATGTTAGGCCTTGGAAAGAGAATAAGGTTAAGTGCGCTGTCTGAATTTAATCACTTAGAGCTCAAGGGCATTTAGTTTAAAGAGTGCCAGTAATAGGGAAGACTTGTTTAAAAGGTTTAACGTCAACTTTAGCATAAACACCGGCGTCTACATAGGGGTCAGCATCAGCCCAGGCTTGAGCGCTCTCTAAAGAGTCAAATTTTGCAACAATTAGACTGCCGGTAAAACCAGCATCGTTTGGTGCGCTGTTATTTAAGCTTGAAGCAGGGTTTGGCCCAGCCAGCACTAAACGTTGAGCGTCATTCAGCTGTTGTAAACGCGCGATGTGTGCCGGTCGGGCTTTGACTCTCAAAGGGAGGCTATTAGGGACGTCGTACGCAAAGATAGAATAGAGCATTGTTCAATTTCCTTTTAAAAACCGGAAGTTAATCGTTTTTTGATTCTTTTAACTCGGTAGATTTATCAAGATTTTCGACGGTCTTAGACGCACGATCTTCATCTGTGTCTTCGGCCTCAGAATCGATCTCTTGCATGTGCCTGTTAATGTAGATGCCTTGAATGACAATGAAGACCAGGGTCATGCCCATTAAACCAAACAGCTTGAAGTTGACCCAGGTGTCCGTGTCGTAGTTAAAGGCGACATACAGGTTTGTAATGCCTGAAACGATAAAAAAGATGATCCATAACAGACTCAAACGCTCCCAAATTAATTCAGGTAACTGGATGACTTGCCCCATCATACGTTGAACAATCGGCTTGTCTCCAATGTAGTGGCTGCCTAAAAATACCAAAGCAAAGCCCCAGTTGACGATAGTGGGTTTCCATTTAATAAAGTCTTCGTCTTGCAGGTAAAGAGTCAAGCCCCCGAGCACTAAAATCAGCACTAAGGTAATGATATGCATCTTCTCAATGCGCTTGTGTTTGGCATAGAAATAGAGCACTTGCACCACCGAAGCAACAATGATGACAACCGTTGCGGTGTAGATGTCGTACATCTTGTAGGCGATAAAAAAGAGTACAACGGGGAATAGGTCAAATAGTAGTTTCATTAGGATTCTTATAGTTGGTTTTTTATGTTAATTTAGAGGATTCTATATGGGTTTTCGCCCGATTAACAGTAATGGATGCACAAATAAAAGATGAAAGTCGATTTCCACTGCCATACCACCGCCTCTGATGGCACTTTAAGCCCGTTAGAAATCATAGATTTAGCGCTGGAACATAATGTTGAATGCTTGGCGATTACCGATCACGATACAACCGCAGGTTACGAGGCGGCCATGAACTATGCCTTGCAGAGTGGCGTTCAGTTAATTGTCGGCACTGAAGTTTCTTGTCAGTGGCAGGGACATACTATTCATATCGTGGGTTTAGATTTTGATGTGACGAATAAACCCTTCCAAGCCGGTCTAAGTGATATTCGAACCCTGCGCTGGAAACGTGCGCATCAGATCATTGAAAAACTCGAACAGCGACCTAACTTTAATGTAAAAAACCTGCTCGAGAAAATTCAGCAACGAGTCGGCCCAGGGATTGTGGGGCGTGGCCATTTTGCACAAATCTTGATTGAAGAGGGGTTAGTGAGTAATGCGGGCCAAGCGTTTGATAAATATCTTAAAAGAGGACGGGTTGGTTATGTCAAAAGTGCTTGGCCAGAGCTGAAAGAGGTGGTGGGATGGATTACCGCAGCCGGTGGCGTGGCCGTCATAGCCCACCCTAAGGTTTATAAGTTTACCA
>CAZVPH010000256.1:0-3233 GCA_964628125.1 uncultured Thiosulfatimonas sp.
AAAGATGTTATTCCCGACATCGGCAACCAACCTATTGTAAAAACGGACGCCAGCCACCCTTAACGAAAGGTCCGATTGTCTCGTTCTAAATTAGAAAAGCGTTTTTGTAGTTGGAAAACCAGAGTAAAAACTGGCGAGGAATTGGATGAATAAGGACACAAACAAAGCTAATCAAGCTTCAATCACTTACGTTGTAGACCAGTACTTTAGCGCTCATTCGGATTTTACTGCACCGGACGTGCCGTACGATTTAGAGTTTTTACAGACAAAAAAACCCACGCAAAAAACACGCAGGTTTAAATAAACGCTCTCAAACGAAATAATCAAACAAGGATATTTATGAGGAAATATGAACTGCCTGATTACATAAGTGTCCGTTTACTTTTATCAAAACATCTCCTCAAAATACGGTCGTTTTCGGTGAGTTTATTCAATGAAAAATTAACTTACGCAACGCCTTAAACCCTACGCCAGCTTGTCCCTTGCGGAGAGTCTAAAAGCTCAACACCCAAGGCCACTAACTCATCTCTAATCTCATCTGAACGCGCAAAGTTTTTATCGGCACGTGCCTGTTTTCGTTCTGCAATTCGCTGCTCAATCATCTCTTCGGTTAACTCAGAATCGCTGGGTTGAAACTTAAAAAATGATTCCGGCGATTGTTCTAGCAACCCAATTTGGTTGCCCAGTTTAACCAGGACTCCTGCCAGGCCTGGTTGTTTGGTTTTATTGACCTCTTTAGCCAATTCAAACAGCAGCGCCATCGCTTTTGGCGTATTGAAATCATCGTTCATAACCGCCATAAATTGCGCTTCATACTCGGTGTTTTCAGTAGGCTCTTCAACCGTAATCCCTTGTAGAGCTGAGTAGAGTCGACCAACATTCGCCTTGGCAGATTCTAGATTTTCTTGTGAGTAATTTACAGGACTTCGGTAATGGCTGGCCAGCAAGAAATAGCGGATAACCTCAGGTTGAAAGAGCTTTAAAACTTCTCGTATCGTAAAAAAGTTATTTAAAGACTTCGACATTTTTTCATCATCGATGCGCACAAAACCGCAGTGCATCCAAGTGTTAACATAGTGCTCGCCCGTAGCGCATTCAGACTGTGCGATCTCATTTTCGTGATGTGGAAAAGAGAGGTCCATTCCCCCTCCGTGAATGTCAAAATGATTGCCTAAGCAGCTTGTAGACATGGCTGAACATTCAATGTGCCAACCCGGTCTGCCCTCGCTCCAGTCAGACGCCCAGGCAGGCTCATCGGTTTTAGAAGCTTTCCACAACACAAAATCTAATGGATTTTGTTTCATAGCATTAACCTCAACCCGTGCACCGGCCTCTAACTCTTCTAACTTTTTACCAGAAAGTCGTCCGTACTCACTGAACGCGTTAACCTTAAAGTAAACGTCGCCGTTGGAGACCGAATAGGCGAAGCCTTTATCAATTAGAGTCTGAATCATCTGTTTAATTTCGGGGATGTGTTCAGTTGCTTTCGGCTCCATATCAGGGCGTAAAACGTTCATAGCCGCTTCATCGGCATGCATTTCAGCAATCATCCGCTCAGTCAATGCTTGAATGGACTCACCATTTTCCAAAGCACGCTGAATAATCTTATCGTCAATATCGGTGATGTTACGCACATAAGTGACCTCATAACCTAAGCTACGAAGATGGCGCACGATCGTATCAAACACCACCATGACTCGAGCATGCCCAATGTGGCAGAGATCGTACACCGTCACACCGCAGACATAGATGCCGACTTTATTCTCGTGAATCGGTGTAAAAATCTCTTTTTGGCGTGTCTCGGTATTATAAATCTGTAAACTCATGGTGTTTCCTATCCTCAAAATAAGGCGATAAGGGCGTTAACTCACTTGCAAACGTGACTTCAATCCCCACAATATACTAAAACTTAATATTTAAACTTACACTGGCGTTTTTAATTCTCTGTGTTGGACACGGACATTAGAACCTGACTGACATTAGAGCCTGACTGACACTAGGCTCTGGTTAAACTCTGTAAATATCTGCGTCTGACTATTTTCTTAAAAATATCTATAAACTAGTCGGGGTTCAAAGACCCAAGTGTTAGAATGCGGTTATTGTAACCGAAACCAACCAAAAATTTAGGAGTGATTCATGACAAAAGGGATGTTTTTAAACCTTAAATCGGCCACCATTGGCTTACTGTATTTTGCGTTAACCTCAAGCGTTTTCGCCCAAACCAATGCGATTTCTGAGCCCAAAAAAACCACCTCAGCCCCGCAAGTTTTAATTGAAACCACGCACGGGAATTTAGTGATTGAACTTTACCCAGACAAGGCACCCAAAACCGTCGAAAATTTTTTGCGTTATGTCAATGAAGGCTTTTACGACAACACAATCTTCCATCGCGTGATTCCAAACTTCATGGTACAAGGGGGTGGTTTTACAGCAGACATGCAGAAAAAACTAACCCACGATGAGATCCAAAATGAAGCGGACAATGGCCTGCGTAATCGTATTGGAACCGTCGCCATGGCGCGCACCAACGACCCGCACTCTGCCACAGCACAGTTTTTCATTAACGTCTCGCAAAATACCTTTCTGGATTTCCGCGAAAAACAAGGCACCGCCTGGGGATACACCGTTTTTGGAAATGTTGTCCAGGGTATGAAAACGGTTAATCAGATTCGTCAAGTAAGAACTGGATTTAAGGACGGTTTTAAGGACGTTCCAGTGGAACCGATTTTAATTGTTAAGGCGCGTCAAATAAAATAAATATTGTCTCAACACCTACTTAGAAAACTAAAAAGTCAAAAACATTAAAAAAGCAGAAGGAACAGAAACCATGTCAAACGTTAAAATCAGTACTACCATGGGCGATATTACAGTCGAGATAGACGATGAAAAAGCACCCGTAGGCGCTGAAAACTTTATTCACTATGCGATGGATGGTTTTTTTAATGGCACAATTTTTCACCGCATTATTCCAAACTTTATGGTTCAAGGTGGCGGCATGCTACCAGGCCTGGTCGATAAGCCCTCTGGCGCGCCCATTGAGAACGAAGCCGATAATGGACTTAAAAATGATCGTGGCACACTGGCTTACGCTCGTACCGGCGACCCACACTCGGCGACCACCCAGTTTTTTATCAATCTGAAAGACAATGACTTTCTAAACCATAGCGCAAAAAATTCACAAGGCTGGGGCTATGCGGTGTTCGGTCGTGTGATTGAAGGCATGGACATCATTG
>CAZVPH010000257.1:0-3231 GCA_964628125.1 uncultured Thiosulfatimonas sp.
TAAATAAATACACCGGATTGAGCAAAAACAGGTTTTGAACGGTGGGTAAAAAATAAAATCATGCGTGAAAACCTCTGCTTGCCAGAAGTGCCCGACTCGGTCGTGCAGCGCTTTCCAGCCGTTGTTAAAATGGTTGAAGGGATGAAACAAGAGGGGATTGAGGTCTCAATTCGAGACGCGTCTCTGAACGGTCAGTTTCCTGTGGTCTGCGTGGTATTGTTTGAACAAAAAACGGGGCTGTGTTTCGCGTCGTTTGGGGCGCATCCTATGTTCGAAGTCGCCTTAGAGCGTACTCTAACCGAGTCTTTGCAGGGCCGGGAGCTTGGAGATTTAGACGCGTTTCAAGCACCGGTATTTGATGAGTTTATTGTGGCCGAGGCTGAAAATCTAGAGAATCACTTTATCGATTCTAGCGGCCTTGTTCATGCGAATTTTGTCTCGGATAACTACGACTTTGACTTTGTGCACTGGGATTTTTCAGGCTCTACTCAAGAGCAGTGGGCGTTGCTTTACGATAAGGTTCGTGGCCAGAATAGCTCGGTCTATATCGCAAATTACAACCACTACGGGTTTGAAACCTGCCGTATTGTTGTCCCTGGCATGTCTGAGGTTTACCCAACGGATGAGTTAATTGAAAGCAATCAAAATACCGGACGACTGTTACGTGAAGGATTGCTTGCCTTACCGGACACCTTAGATTACACAGGTCTGGTTGATTTAATTGATAACTTAGGTTTTAGCGATCACCAGGGTGTGGCGTCCTTGATTGGTTTAATGCCCGATCCAAAAACATTTTGGGGGGAGTTAAAAATCATCGAGTTGAAATTCTGGTGTTGTTTGGCGGCGCAAGAGCTAGATGAAGCCTTGGAAACCCTTGAAACAGCGCTCTACTATGTTGGGCCCACAAACCCTTGGCTGATTGCTTACAAAGCACTAAACTTTGCACTTGAGTTAACGCTAACTGAGGCAAAAGGGGAACGTCAACATGCGATGAACTGTCTCTTTGGAAAAGCAGTCACTGACCAGGCCTGGTCAAATATTGAAGGCAGTGAATTGTTTTGGGGGGAAGTGTTAGGGTTGGATATTTTTAAGTCCAGCAAAAGACACCAGGCGTTATTAATGATCTACCAACAAAGTCATCAAGTAAAACAGACGGGGTAAACGTGGGGTTGTAACGCGATCCGTTGACATAAAAAATAAATAAAAAAAGCGCTTAAACGGTATGTTTAAGCGCTTTTTTTGCTTTTAAGCTTACTCAAGTTGCACGCAGTAACTGCTTTGCAGGAATCAAAATCTAGAAGATCTTAAAAATCGTAAATAAGTGTCAGTAGAGTTTGTGTGTCGGTCTTTTTAGCACCTTTTGCTGGGCTGTCGTTATGGCGGTATTTATAGCTCGCTTTAAGATTCATATTGTCAGCCACTTTCACTTTAAAACCGGTATTACTCTCTAAGGTTTTTTGCTCATTGCCAGCGACGTAGACGACATCTTGTAAGAAAACCACTTGGTCATTAATTTTATGGGTAAGGTCTAGTTTTACTCTGCCAGCCAGTTGGCTGTCACTGCTGTTACCATAAGCCTTGGTGTATTCTATATGCTGTTGTGCGACACCAACTTCACCCGTAAACTTGGTCTGCTGCGTCTTATAAAGCTCTTTACCAAGACCCAGTGAAAGAGTGCTGTCCAGCTCAATGCCTGAAAAGTGGTCCTTTTCAAATCTTAAACCTATAAAACTGTAAAAGGTACGGTTGGTGTCATAAAAACGATTCGCTTGAAGATCGGCTAAGTAGCGTTCTTCAGTTTCGGTGCCATTTTCACTTTTGTAACTCGTTTCAAACTTTGATTTCAGCTCATAGCTTTCTTGTAGGTAGTTTAGTTTTAAAGCGCCGAACAGTGAAGTGCTTTGGGTGTTACCTGTCGTATCTGCAAAACCAAGTTCGCCAGAACCATTCAGCCCCGTCTTTAACTCAGCCGCTTGGACGTTTAAGGCGGCGAATGAAAGAGTAGCAATCGAAAAAGTTTTGAAAAGCTTGTGAGTGTTCTTCATAAAAAACAGTCCTTTGTAAGTAGATAAAATAAATAAAGAGGGCTTAATGTCGGTAAATGCTCATTTACCGAGGGGCCTCTAAAAATTGGATAGGGCGCGAATTTTACGGCAGTTTTAATTAAGTACAAGTCTAAGTTAAAATTTATCTTTAATTTATTGACTTCTTTAATGAGCTGAGATACTAGTGTTAAGGGTGTGAAATGCGTGTTCGATGGGTTAGATTTAGGGGGATTAACTTATTTTTAAAAAAAGCAGGCAATTTACACACAGTAAAGACAAGTTTGCTAAAATAGGCTTAATTTTTGAACCAATCCAATTGAATGACGGAAGTAGAATGAAACTTGATTTTTTAGATTTTGAACAACCGATTGCAGAGTTAGAAGCCAAAATTAATGAGTTGCGCCATATGGATGGTGAGGACATGAATCTTCTGCATGAGATTTCTTCTCTTGAGGAGAAGCGCAAAAACTTGACTGCTTCGACATTTAAAAAACTGACGGATGTTCAGATTGCAAAAGTATCACGTCATCCGCAACGTCCTTACGCTTTAGATTATATTTTACAAGTGTTTACCGACTTTAAAGAGTTGCACGGAGATCGTGCTTTTGCAGATGATGCCGCGATCGTCGGTGGGCTGGCGCGCCTGGATGGGCAAGCGGTTATGGTCATTGCTCAAGAAAAAGGCCGCGATACCAAAGAAAAAATTCGTCGCAATTTTGGCATGCCGCGTCCAGAGGGCTATCGCAAAGCGTTGCGCTTAATGAAGATGGCAGAACGATTTGGTTTACCAGTGGTCACTTTAATTGACACACCAGGTGCTTACCCAGGCATTAACGCAGAAGAGCGTGGCCAAAGCGAGGCGATTGCTCGAAACCTGATTGAGATGGCCGAGTTAAAAGTGCCGATCATCTGCACCATTATTGGCGAAGGCGGTTCAGGCGGTGCCTTAGCGATTGGTGTCGGAGACGTTACTATGATTATGCAGTACAGTACTTATTCGGTCATTTCACCTGAAGGCTGTGCTTCGATATTGTGGAAAAATGCCGCCAATTCGGCCGAAGCAGCTGAAGCGCTGGGTATTACAGCCAAGCGTTTAAAGACACTTGGCTTAGTGGACGTAGTTATTCCAGAGCCACTGGGCGGTGCACACAGAGACTATGCGCTTGCAGCAACCAACCTAAAGAGC
>CAZVPH010000258.1:0-3230 GCA_964628125.1 uncultured Thiosulfatimonas sp.
ACGTGAAGCTTGTCGCGTGAAAACTTAGCTTTTCCCATTTTAGAATACCTATATTAAGCAAACAAACCCCGTTTTGGCACGAGGTTTAAATAATTAAAGTGATTAAGAACCTTTATTGGAACTCGTAATAATTTCATCTTGGATGTTTCTAGGTGCATGGTTGTACTTCATGAAAGACATACTGTAGTTTGCACGCCCTTGAGTCAGTGAACGCATTGCGTTTGAATAACCAAACATCTCGGACAATGGAACCTCTGCCTTAACAGACTTACCCGTTGGGATATCGGTCATGCTTGTGACAAGTCCACGACGTCGGTTCAAGTCGCCGATGATATCACCCATGTAATCTTCTGGAGTAGTTACCTCTACATCCATGATCGGCTCAAGAATGACCGCGTTTGCTTGCGCAACACCGTTCTTAATAGCCATACCCGCTGCAACAGAGAACGCCATTTCGTTTGAGTCTACGTCATGGTAAGAACCATCGATCAGCTCAACGCTTACATCAACCATCGGATAACCCGCAAGAACACCATTCTCAAGCTGAGCCTTAGCACCTTTTTCTACAGCGCTAATATACTCACGTGGGACTGAGCCACCAACAGTACTGTTAGTGAATTCAAAACCTTCACCTGGCTCACGTGGCTTCATTATGAAAACAACATGTCCATACTGCCCACGACCACCAGACTGACGAACAAACTTACCGTCAACCTCAACTTCCTTAGTAATGGTTTCGCGATACGAAACTTGTGGTGCACCAACGTTGGCTTCAACACCAAACTCACGCATCATTCGATCTACAAGAATGTCTAGGTGCAACTCACCCATACCAGAGATAATAGTCTGTCCAGTCTCTTCATTAGAGCTCACTCGGAAAGATGGATCTTCAGCTGCTAATTTTTGCAGAGCAACACCCATTTTTTCTTGGTCTGGCTTAGTCTTAGGTTCGATCGCAATCGAGATAACCGGCTCAGGGAAGTCCATACGCTCTAGAACAATACGATTGTCTGGATCACATAAAGTATCTCCCGTCGTTGTATCCTTAAGACCGACCGCACAAGCGATCTCGCCAGCACGAACTTCTTTAATCTCTTCACGAGAGTTAGAGTGCATCTGAATTAGACGCCCAATACGCTCACGCTTCTCTTTTGTAGAGTTATAGACTGGACTGCCTGCTGGCAACACACCTGAATAAACACGGAAAAAAGTCAATGTACCAACATACGGGTCAGACATGATTTTAAACGCAAGCGCTGCAAACGGCTCATCATCGGTCGAGTTACGGACTGCAGGTGTCCCATCTTCCAGTACACCAGCAATCGGTGGAACATCCCCAGGTGCTGGTAGGTAATCAATAACGCCATCTAAAAGCGCTTGGACACCTTTATTTTTGAATGCTGAACCACAGAACATTGGGACAATCTCAACTGCGATGCAACGAATACGAATACCCTGCTTAATCTCGTCCTCAGTTAGCTCAACTCCTTCAAGATACTTATCCATAAGCTCTTCAGTTGCTTCAGCCGCTGCTTCAACCATCTTCTCGCGCCACTCATTCGCAGCATCTAGCATATCAGCAGGAATCTCTTCATAGCGAAACTCCATACCCATATTCTCATCTTCCCAGTAGATCGCTTTCATCTTGACCAGGTCAATTACGCCACGAAATGTTTCTTCAGCACCAATAGGCAGCTGCATAGGAACAGGAGTTGCACCCAAACGATCAATTACCATCTGATTTACGTTTAGAAAATTTGCGCCGGCACGGTCCATCTTGTTTACGAAGCCCATGCGTGGCACGCCATATTTATCTGCTTGGCGCCATACTGTCTCAGACTGGGGCTCAACACCGCTCACTGAACAGAAACACGTTATTGCACCATCCAAGACACGCAAAGAGCGCTCCACTTCGATCGTGAAATCCACGTGACCTGGAGTATCAATAATATTCACACGGTGTCTAGGGTATTGCTTAGCCATACCACTCCAATGACAGGTCGTAGCAGCTGAAGTAATCGTGATTCCACGCTCTTGCTCTTGCTCCATCCAGTCCATCGTTGCGCCACCATCATGCGTCTCACCCATTTTGTGTGAAACACCCGTGTAGAACAGAATACGCTCGCTTGTTGTTGTCTTGCCCGCATCGATGTGCGCCATAATACCGATATTACGATATTGATTTAAAGGGGTTGTACGTGCCACTTTAATAACCTTTTTTTAAATTGTACAAAAAATAAAGGCCCTAGATAGGGCCCTAATCAGATTACCAGCGGAAATGTGAGAAGGCTTTGTTTGCCTCTGCCATTCTGTGTGAATCTTCTTTTTTCTTAACAGCAGAACCGCGACCCTCAAGGGCGTCGCCAATTTCACCCGCAAGGCGTAGCATCATACCTTTCTCACTACGCTTACGAGCCGCATCAACTGTCCAACGCATAGCTAATGCTATCTTACGCTCTGGACGCACTTCTACTGGCACTTGATAAGTTGCACCACCAACACGTCGAGACTTAACCTCAACCATTGGTCCAACATTCTCGAGTGCTTCTCTTAAAAATGCAGCGTGATCGCCACCATTTTTACGCTCAACAACAACGTCTAATGCACCATAAACAATTTTTTCTGCAACAGCTTTCTTACCACTGACCATAATCATGTTTACAAACTTAGTCAACGTTAAATCGCCGAACTTAGGATCAGGCAAAACCTGTCTTTTTGGTATTTCTCTTCTTCTTGCCATTCTTAACTCTTCCGGTATAAATATTACACAAAACTGCAAATCGTATGTTAAAGATTAATTACTAACCTTTAGGACGCTTTGCACCGTACTTCGAACGACCTTGTCTACGATCTGATACGCCGGCGCAATCTAATGCTCCACGTACCGTATGATAACGTACACCAGGTAAATCTTTAACACGACCACCACGGATAAGAATAACCGAGTGCTCTTGTAGGTTATGACCTTCACCACCAATATAGGAAGCTACTTCATAACCATTTGTTAATCGTACACGCGCAACTTTACGCAGAGCAGAGTTAGGCTTCTTAGGGGTTGTTGTATAAACACGCGTACAAACACCACGACGTTGAGGACAAGACTCCAACGCTGCGACGCTTGAAATTTTACGTTTATCTTTACGCGGCTTACGCACCAACTGGTTAATAGTCGCCATTCTTTCTCTCCAAATTTGAGATTAACTCTAACTTTAATACGACCTGTGGACCAC
>CAZVPH010000259.1:0-3204 GCA_964628125.1 uncultured Thiosulfatimonas sp.
AATTGAAGGTAAGGCGATTAATTTACACCCGTTGGTCTGTTCGGCTTTTAACGCCGACTTCGATGGTGACCAGATGGCGGTTCACGTGCCGCTGTCGCTTGAAGCCCAGCTTGAAGCTCGCATACTAATGATGTCAACCAACAACCTTTTATCTCCCGCAAACGGAGATCCAATCATCGTACCTTCACAGGATGTTGTTTTAGGGTTGTATTACGTGACGCGTGAGCAAGTTAATGCGCTTGGCGAGGGGATGATATTTTCAAACTGGCAGGAAGCTCAGCGTGCGTTGGATGCGAATGTTGTTCATATCCATACCAAGGTTAGATTACGTTTTGTCGAAAGTTTGATTGACTCCGAAGGGAAAGAAACGTCTTCATCACGCATCGTTGACACCACGGTTGGCCGTGCCATCATGTCAAGAATCTTGCCTAAGGGTTTGAGCTTTGACCTACTGAACCTAAACCTGACTAAGAAAAATATTAGTACGGTACTAAACACTTGCTACCGCTTATTAGGGCCCAAAGAGACAGTCATTTTTGCGGACCAGTTAATGTATGCAGGTTTCAAATGGTCAACTATGGGTGGGCTATCTTTCTGTTCAGATGACATGTTAATCCCGGACGAAAAAGCTGGGATCATCAAGCGTGCAGAGTCTCAGGTTGAAGAGATCCAAAACCAGTTTTCACAAGGCCTGGTTACCGAAGGTGAGCGTTATAACAAAGTTGTTGATATTTGGTCACATACGAACGAGCTTGTTACGAAAGCGATGATGCAAGAGCTCCAGTTCGAAACAGTGGTTGACGCTAAAGGCGTTGAAGTTCAGCAAACCTCGTTTAACTCTGTTTATATGATGGCGGATTCCGGAGCGCGTGGTTCCGTTGCTCAGATGCGCCAGCTAGGCGGTATGCGTGGACTGATGGCTAAGCCGGATGGCTCAATCATCGAGACGCCTATCACAGCCAACTTCCGTGAAGGTCTGAACGTACTTCAGTACTTTATCTCTACGCATGGTGCGCGTAAGGGTCTAGCAGATACTGCTTTGAAGACTGCTAACTCTGGTTACCTGACTCGTCGTTTAGTCGATGTTGCGCAGGATGTAGTTGTGACAGAGCGCGATTGTGGCACGGAAGCCGGTGTCGTGATGAAGGCACACGTTGAAGGCGGCGATGTCGTTGAAACTCTAAACGTGAGAGTCTTAGGTCGTTATGTCAATGAGGACGTTATGACGAATGACGGCAAGCTATTGGTTCCAAATGGTACCTTAGTTGATGAGAAAATCGCTGAGCTTATCGATGCCAACGGGATTGATCAAATTCTTGTGCGCTCACCAATGACGTGTGAAACGAAATTTGGTATCTGTCAGCAGTGTTACGGGCGAGACTTAGCGCGCGGTCATCTAGTTAATATGGGTGAAGCGGTCGGTGTTATGGCGGCACAGTCAATCGGTGAGCCAGGAACTCAGTTAACAATGCGTACCTTCCATATCGGTGGTACCGCGTCCGGCTCGGCTGCTCAAAGCCAGATTGACGTAAAGCATGCGGGTAAGATCAAGTATGGCGGAATCAAAACAATCACTAACCCTGATGGTCAGTTTGTTGTGACTTCTCGCTCTGGTGTTGTTTCTGTTTTAGACGAAGCAGGCCGTGAGCAAGAGCGTTACAAAATCCAGTACGGTAGTATTCTTACTGTTAAGGAAGGTGGTTCAATTGCAGCAGGAGAGGTTCTGTCACAGTGGGACCCGCATACTCACCCAGTTATTACAGAAGTTGCTGGTCAAGCGATTTTTGGAAACTTTGAGGGTGCTGTAGAAGAGACTATTGACGAATTAACCGGACTCACGACTCACGTGGTTAAAGATGCCAAAGAGCGAGCGACTGCTGCTAAAGAAGCACGCCCTTATATTGCATTAGTTAGCCCAGCTGGTGAAGCGATTAACTTCCCAGGAACTCAGACGCCTGCGATGTATTGTCTTCCTGAAAATGGTGTCGTTGTTATTCAGGAGAATGCTGTCGTTGGCGCAGGGCAGGTCCTTGCTCGTATTCCGCAAGCATCTTCTAAGAATAAGGATATTACGGGGGGTCTACCTCGCGTTGCGGATCTATTTGAAGCACGTCAACCTAAAGAACCCTCGATTATGGCGGAGGTTTCTGGTGTATTTGGTTTTGGTCGCGAGACCAAGGGTAAGCAACGTATTATGATTACCCAGGACAGTGGTGAGCAGTACGAAAGCCTAATCCCTAAATGGCGTAAAGTCAGTGTGTTTGAAGGTGAGCGTGTTGAGAAAGGGGATATCGTTGTAGATGGTAATCCTAATCCACACGATATCTTACGCCTACTGGGTATGAAAAAGCTGGCAGAGTACATTGTGGATGAAGTACAGGATGTCTACCGTCTACAGGGCGTAAAAATTAATGATAAACACATTGAAACCATCGTTCGTCAGATGTTACGTAAAGTTGAAGTTAAAACCGTTGGTGACACAGGCCTTATTAGAGGTGAGCAAACGGAATATTCAAGAGTTCTGCGGTTGAATGAAGAGGCACGTGAAGCCGGTGAGATAGAGGCAACTTATGATCGAGTTTTGCTAGGTATTACTAAAGCATCACTTGCCACAGAGTCATTCATCTCGGCAGCTTCTTTCCAAGAAACCACTCGTGTATTAACTGAAGCGGCTGTGAGCGGCAAGCGTGATAAGCTGGTTGGATTGAAAGAAAACGTTATTGTTGGTCGTTTGATTCCTGCAGGAACAGGTTTCGCTTATCATCAAGCGAGAAGAAACGCTGCAGAAAAAGCAGCAGAAGAATTACAAGTCTTCATGAAAGCAGAAGAAGTTTCTGAGTTAGAAGACGAAGTGGTAGACCTGGCATCAAGTGACGCCAGTTTAAGTGAAACCCCAGAGGTCTAAGTCTAATCTAAATAAATTCAAGTAGTTATTGCTTGACTTATGCAGTTTAGATCTTTAGAATCCTCTATCCTTATTTGTGGACTAATTACTTGGTCCTCAGTTCGTCTTAAAGTTAGAGTTAATCTCTAATTAATCAAGCGTAAAGTTTGAATAAATCCGTAATTCTGTAGTAAAATCTACCCCACCGCGCCGGGGGAAAAGGTGCGGAGAAGGAGGAGGAAATGAAAACATATAATTATTCAACAGACGTTGCGCATACCGCGCCACCGGAGGACAAAGTTAATCTCTTGAACAAGCCC
>CAZVPH010000260.1:0-3201 GCA_964628125.1 uncultured Thiosulfatimonas sp.
AAAACAAGCCACTGTCAATGAGCCAAACGCCAACCGATCCGCCGTAGCCAGACTGTTCAAGCGCCTCTGTCCAGTCTGGCAGGTAAAGAGATTCAATGGTGGTTGCCTGCCACAGCGCATTCACACTGGCACCGACAATTTCCTGGGTGGTTAAATCGATTTGCGCCTCGAAACGCAGCTCAATTGCATCGACATTAATCGCTGCTTCAAGTGAAATCGCTGGATCCTCAGTATTGCGCTCAACGTCAATTATTATATCGGTGTAAAAACGATAAGTACCCCGTCCACTGGATTTTGACACGTAAAGCGCTCGGTCTGAATTTTCAACCAATTCGGCGGAGCTTTTTGCATCTTCAGGATAGCTTGCGACGCCGATACTGGTCGATATGTTCACCTCATTCTTATGAATCCAGTAAGGACGGCTAACCTCAAGAATAACGCGTTTACAAATGGTTTCGGTCAACTCTCTGTCAGTCAGCCCTGCCAGCAAAACAACGAACTCATCGCCTCCTAAGCGGCTGACGATATCACCTTCTCGAACCGCTGCGATCAGTCGAGCACCGACGTTTCGCAACAATTCATCGCCTGACGAGTGCCCCAACGTATCGTTAATTTTTTTAAAACCGTCCAAATCCAAGAAGAGCAACGTAAATTCCGTCCCACTCTCTTTCGCGTTGGTCACCAGCTGTTCAAGTGTTCTATAAAAGTAAGCGCGATTGGGCAGATGGGTTAAGGCATCGTAGTTGGCTTGACGAAACAGTTCGCGGGTACGCAGTTGCACCTGAGTCTCGACCATCTCCGCGATCTCATGCGGCATATCGCCTGTATGCGAAAAGCGACCTTGCAGTGCGCGCAATATTTTTTTAACACTGAAGCCTGGTGTTGACGATGAACGATCGGCCATTCGCTGAGTTCTGGCGCGATCTGCCTGTAAAAATCGGGCGACATTCATGGACGGTTCCTCTACCGCTGTCTGCTTAATCGCTTCTTTTAACTTTAACATGTTACGAACCTCTTACCTTACTGCAGACTCAAATCCATTAAGAGAAGGCCAAACGATAATCGCTAAAATCGCGTATAATCCTCGACCATTTTGGAACTCTTTAAAAAGGTTCTTCCAGTAAGATATTTAATGTATGTCGACTGTTCTAAATAACGTAACGCTCAGGGCCACTTGGTGGCTCTTTAAACACTCAGCTTGGTGTGTGCATTAAAAACCAAACTTAATCAGCGCGTTGTTTAACGTACTTCTGTCAAAAACTATTAGCAAAGGATGTGCCATGTCTAGTATTGGAACCCCATTTTCACCGTCTGCCACCCGAGTCATGCTCTGCGGTGCCGGCGAACTCGGCAAAGAAGTGGCCATTGAATTGCAACGTTTAGGGGTCGAAGTCATTGCGGTAGACCGTTACGCAAACGCCCCCGCGATGCAAGTGGCAGACCGCAGTCACGTTATTGACATGCTGGATGGTGCGGCGTTAAGGGCGGTAATTGAACTTGAAAAGCCTCACATGATCGTTCCAGAAATTGAGGCGATTGCCACCGACACACTGGCTGCCCTTGAAAACGAGGGTGTCAAAATAATCCCCACCGCCCGCGCCACTCAACTCACTATGAACCGCGAAGGCATTCGTCGTTTAGTCGCCGAGACGCTTGGTATTCCAACATCTCCTTATGAGTTTGTTGAAACCAAAACTGATTTTGAAACCGCTATTGAGCGTATCGGCCTACCGTGCGTCGTCAAACCGATTATGAGCTCGTCTGGCAAGGGGCAGAGTGTCATTAAAACCCGTGCAGAGATTGACCAGGCCTGGTCACATGCTCAAGAAGGCGGTCGTGCTGGGAAAGGACGTGTGATCATTGAAGGCTTTGTGGATTTTGATTACGAAATCACCCTACTGACGGTGCGCCATCAACAAGGCATCTCATTCTGCGAGCCCATTGGCCACCGTCAAGAAGATGGCGATTATCGTCAATCCTGGCAACCGCACGCCATGAGTCAACCGGCGATCAAAACGTCACAAGAGATTGCTCGCAAGGTGGTTGATCATTTATGTGGCGAAACGGGACGTGGATTGTTTGGCGTAGAACTGTTTATTAAAGGCGACAGGGTTTATTTTAATGAGGTCTCACCACGACCGCATGACACAGGCCTGGTGACTTTGATGTCGCAAGATCTGTCGGAATTTGCTCTACACGCCCGCGCCATTCTTGGCTTGCCCATTCCAAATATCAGACAACAAGGGCCGTCCGCCTCGACGGTTATTTTACCAACGGGCAGCTCTCGCCAGACCACCTTTTCAAACCTCGCCGCAGCGCTCGCTCTGCCAGACACGCAGATCCGTCTTTTTGGCAAACCTGACATTGACGGTCGCCGTCGAATGGGGGTCGCGATTGCAAAAGCAGACACCATTGAAGAGGCCAAACAGAAAGCCAACCAAGTGGCGAACATGGTAAAAGTGACCTTTTAAGACACCTACCTGAGGAGCCCTAGTTAAAATCGTTTTAGATAATCGCTGACAATAAAATGTCAGCGTTCCCCTCTCTCAAATCGACCAGGCCTGGTCGATTATGCATTTCTTGGATTTATCCATCTAAACTCATACTTTTAAACTCATACTTTTAAACTCATACTTGTAAACTCATACTTGTAAACTCATACTTGTAAACTCATACTTGTAAACTTCTCGCGGTCACTGTTAATTTAACGACTTCAAAGCCTATACGGCTTACCCCCTAATCACCCGGCCTGGTGACAGAACTCTTTTGTCGATTACCACTCATTTATCCAGCATCTATCTCCTCAAAACACCCTCTCGCACTCCTGCCTTGCTACTCAGTGAGCCTCACTCTCTATTTCCGTCGATTGCCCTTGCAAAAACCCACCCTAAAAAATAGTGGCACGGCTTATGCTTTACGTCCAACAAAGGAAAAACTTTAACGATTTTATGAAGCCGTCAGTCTGAGACTCTAAAACCCGTTAAGGCTCGCTAAACACACAAGACGGCAAATGCATATCAATAATGCAGCCACAAGATCCCCCTATAAACAAAAAACACAAAGGAACGACACATGACTGTAAACAACACAACATCTGCACTCGTAAAAGCTCCAATTCTGCAAGAGTACAAGCGAAACCAAGAGGCTGAAGAGCAATTAAAAGAGGACCCTCGTAAAACCATTTTGCTGTTACTGCAAGGC
>CAZVPH010000261.1:0-3188 GCA_964628125.1 uncultured Thiosulfatimonas sp.
GTTAAGGTGTTTGATTCAGCCTTAAGCGCTTTAGCGAGTCTAGAGGAGGCTGCGCCCGACGCCGTTTTGAGCGATGTACGAATGCCGGGAATGGACGGGTTAACTTTTATGCAAGCCATTCATGAAAATAATCCCGATGTTCCGGTGATTATCATGACGGCACACTCTGACTTGAGCACGGCTGTAAAATCTTTTCAGAGCCGAGCCTTTGAATACCTGCCCAAGCCGTTCGATATTGACGAGGCCATCTCATTGGTCGATCGCGCGGTAAAGCGCAATCGAGCGAAAACAGATTCTAAAGGCAACTCCCAGTCTGGTAACTTAAAATTAACATCCAAACGGCCTGTCAATTCCAGTAAACAGCCCCTAAATATTATTGGTGTCGCACCGGCGATGCAAGAGGTTTTTCGTGTCCTCGGCAGAGTATCTAAACTGGATGTTACCGTGCTTATTAACGGTGAGACTGGAACCGGAAAGGAGTTGGTGGCGCAAGCATTGCATGAACTCAGTTCACGTGCTGATGGGCCTTTTGTGGCGTTGAACACGGCAGCAATTCCTAGAGAATTGCTCGAGTCGGAGTTGTTTGGTCACGAGAAAGGGGCGTTTACCGGAGCTCATTCACAGCGAGTAGGACGGTTTGAAGAGGCGGACGGCGGTACGTTGTTTTTAGATGAAATTGGCGATATGCCAGTCGATTTGCAGACGCGACTTTTACGAGTTTTAAACGACGGCAGTTTTTACCGAGTGGGCGGACGAACACCCGTCACGACCAATGTGCGTATTGTTGCAGCCACACATCAAAACATGGAAGAGTTGGTTAGAGAAGGACGTTTTAGAGAAGATTTACTCTATCGTCTAAACATCATTCGGATCAAAGTTCCGGCTCTACGCAATCGACGTGAAGACGTGCCTTTATTGTTGCGCTTCTATCTTGAGCGCGAGGCGAAAACTTTTAATCTGGAAGAGAAACGTTTAAGCCCGATGGTTGAGAAACTCCTTACCGCCTTGCCTTGGCCGGGGAATGTAAGACAGCTTAAAAGCCTGTGCACTTGGCTGACGATCATGGCGTCAGATAAAACAGTGTATATTGAAGATCTACCGCTTGAACTACAACCCCCACTTGTCGCAGTGATTCAAGAAGACGCGAATGCAGAGTGGGAGAGGCCGTTGCAACAATGGACAGAAGCATTCCTAGCCAGCGGTCAGAATGGAGTGCACAACACCGCCGTTAAGATGTTTGAAAAAGTGTTGATCGAAGTGGCCCTGAACGCCAGCCAAAATCATCGACAAGAAGCCGCTATGTTATTAGGCTGGGGGCGTAATACTTTGACGCGAAAAATGCAGTCTTTAGGCTTTGATGAGTAAAAAAACGTTAGATTTGATTCAATTCAAGGGGTCCTCTCAGCGATTTACTTAAAGCAAAAGTGACCAGGCCTGGTCAATCGCAAATAACCGACAACCGATTCAAATATCATGTCACCTTTAAGCGCACTGTTAGGACACCTTAAAAATGATTAAAGCACTTTGGCAGTATGTCTCTACGCCCACAGAGCTGCCGTATGGGAAAAAAATGGGGTTTTTAAAAGAGGCGATTATATTGAGCGCCCGTTCTAAAAGATTTCATAAACAGTGGGAGCCACATTATCTAAAATGCAAAGAGATGATCGTAGCAGCGGCGCAAAGAGCCGTTCAAAAACGAACAGTGCTTATTTTAGGCGCGGGTACGCTGCAAGACATCCCTTTAAATTACCTCTCGTCACAATTTTTTAGAGTGGTACTGGTGGATTTGGTCTTTTTAAAGCCGGCGCGTCAAATGGCCGCTCATTACGCCAATATAGAATTAGTTGAGCATGACATTACTGAGTCTTTAGAGTGGTTACATCAAGGGAAAACCTTAGTGCAACCGCCTTTAAAATGGCTGGACGACACCTCGATTGACTTGGTGATTTCGTTAAACTTAATTACTCAATTGCCTCTTATTCCGGTGCGTTGGCTAATGACCCATTTTGGTTTGTCGGAAATTGACGCCGACATTGTTGGCAAACAACTTATTTTTGCGCATCTGAATTACTTAAAACAGTTTAGTGGCGAAGTCTGTCTGATCGCAGATCGGGTGAGCATTGAGTTTGATGAGCGTGGAATGGAGTTGGATCGACTTGATCCGTGGTGGGGAGTTGAAGCGCCTAATGCAGAGGCCCACTGGCAGTGGGAAGTGGTTCCTCTAGGTGAGGGTGAGGCGTCTAAAAGCCAAATAAATACCGTTGAGGCATCAATTCTCTAGTCTTTATAAAGCGTTAGTGGTGCAGTCGCTCTAAATTTAGCATAAAAAAACGCCGTGAAAGCAGTGAGCTTTTACGGCGTTTTTGTTTTAGCGTGAACTGGCTTGAAACAAATGCCTCTAAGAGTCAAGGCTTAAGGCTCGTCTGTTGCTAACGTGTTCTTAAATAGCGTCCGGTCCGGTTTCTGACGTGCGGATGCGGATGGTTTGCTCGATATTGGTCACAAAAATTTTACCGTCGCCAATTTTGCCGGTTTGTGCCGCATTGATAATCGACTCAATCACCGATTCTATCGACTCCGAAGTGACCGCGATTTCCAGTTTTAGCTTCGGTAAAAAATCCACCACATATTCCGCACCGCGATACATTTCAGTGTGGCCTTTCTGACGGCCGTAGCCTTTAACTTCTGTTACGGTCATGCCGTGAACGCCTATTTCATGCAGTGCATCGCGCACGTCATCCAGTTTAAATGGTTTGATAATCGCGGTAATTAATTTCATCTGAATTCCTTAACACTGAGGAGAGTTAACTGTTTAAGAGCCGGTATCTGTATCCGCTTTTTCTGTCGCTGGGTTACGGGCTGAACCATTGGTTGAGTCAGGGGTTGAATCATCATTTGAACCGTCGGACGCACCGTCTGCCTCGGTAGAGCCATTTTTTGCAGAATTATAGTCTGCCAGATGCTGCCCCATTTGAATAGGGGTGTTCGAGGGAATGTCTCCAAGCGCTGTAAGCTGTCCTTGAGGGGCTAATAATACAACGGTTGATCCCATGTTAAAACGCCCAATCTCTTCAGCTTTATCAAAACTGAGGTTTTGTTCAGTGTAATCCCAGTGCTGTAAAGTCGGCAAATACGCAGGCGTAACTTTCCCTTGCCAAACAGTTTTCATGCTGCCAACAAAAATTGCG
>CAZVPH010000262.1:0-3156 GCA_964628125.1 uncultured Thiosulfatimonas sp.
GCCCTGGGTGAACTCACTATTGAGTTAGCCCCCTCGAAAGCACTGAGCGCATTCAATGTCTTAAAAAAAGAGCTCGGTTTTGAACAGCTGATGGATCTTTGTGGCGTTGATTATCTTGATTATGGCCAAGCTAACTGGGAAACAATGACAGCAGTTAACAGCGGATTTAGTCGCGGAGTCTTTGATTTTGCAGAAGAGAATGAAGACGAAAGCCTAGAGCTGGATCGCCGTTTTGCAGTGGTCTATCATCTGTTGTCTATTCAGCATAATGTACGAATCCGTGTAAAAGTATTCCCTGAAAATACTCAGATGCCTATTGTGGACAGTGTTATTGAGGTTTGGAATTGCGCCAACTGGTTCGAACGTGAAGCGTTTGATCTATTTGGTATCCTGTTCAAAAACCATCCTGATCTACGTCGCATATTAACGGATTACGGTTTTATCGGTCACCCCTTAAGAAAAGACTTCCCATTAGTTGGACATGTAGAAGTGCGTTACGACGCAGACAAGAAACGTGTTATTTATGAACCTGTCACCATTGAAAACAGAGTCAATGTGCCACGAGTGATTCGCAAATAATCACCTTAACGTGTAATTAGGAATACGTAATGCCAGAAATTCGTAACTATACCCTTAACTTCGGCCCCCAACACCCATCAGCGCATGGTGTGTTACGTTTGGTCCTGGAGTTGGATGGTGAAACTATTATTCGTTCTGACCCACATATCGGTTTATTGCATCGCGGTACAGAAAAACTTGTTGAATATAAGCCTTACAATCAATCCATTGGTTATATGGACCGCCTAGATTACGTCTCCATGATGTCTAATGAGCACGCTTACGTCATGGCGATTGAGAAAATGCTTGAACTCGAAGTACCAGAGCGCGCTCAGTATATTCGAGTTATGTTTGATGAGATTACCCGTGTTTTAAACCATTTAATGTGGCTCGGAGCACACGCTCTCGACATCGGTGCCATGACTGTTTTCCTTTACGCATTCCGTGAGCGTGAAGATTTAATGGATTGCTATGAGGCAGTCTCAGGCGCGCGAATGCATGCTACCTATTATCGTCCGGGCGGGGTTTACCGTGACCTGCCGGACACTATGGCGAAATATGAAAAATCAAAGTGGAACTCTGGTAAAAAGCTTGATGAGCTGAACGAAAATCGTGAAGGCTCGCTGCTTGATTTTATTGGCGCCTTTACCCAGCGCTTCCCCGGCTATGTCGATGAGTATGAAACTCTGTTAACGGATAACCGTATCTGGAAGCAGCGTACAGTGGATATCGGAATTGTTTCTCCTGAACGCGCGCTACAACTCGGCTTTACCGGTCCTATGCTTCGCGGATCAGGAATTGAGTGGGATCTACGTAAAAAACAACCCTATGCAGTCTACGATAAAATGGAGTTTGATATTCCAGTGGGCGTTACGGGAGATTGCTACGACCGCTATTTAGTCCGAATTGCAGAAATGCGCGAGTCAAATAAAATTATTAAACAGTGTGTGAGTTGGCTCCAGGCCAACCCGGGTTCTGTTATGTCAGATGACCACAAAGTATCACCTCCATCGCGTGAAGATGCTAAATCGAGCATGGAAGCTTTGATTCACCATTTTAAATTGTACACCGAAGGGTATACCGTCCCTGAAAGTGAAATTTATGCAGCGGTTGAACACCCTAAAGGCGAGTTTGGAATTTATATGGTGTCAGATGGCGCTAACAAACCCTATCGCATGAAGGTCCGAGCACCTGGTTTCGCGCATTTAGCCTCACTGGATGAAATGGTTAAAGGCCACATGATTGGCGACGTGGTTTCTATTATTGGTACCCAAGATATTGTATTTGGAGAGGTGGATCGATGAGTTCGACAACGACTAGCCCAGAAAACTTCATCCAAGGTGATGTTAAGTCACGTATTGACCGTTGGATTGCTAATTATCCTGAAGAGCAAAAAAAATCAGCGGTTATGGCGGCCTTACGCATCGTGCAAGAGTGTAATGGTGGGCATTTAACCAATGATTTAATGGATCAAATAGCGGTTTACCTAGAAATTACTTCAATGGAAGTCTATGAAGTTGCAACGTTCTACGGCAACTATGAACATGCGCCGGTCGGTGATATCAAGCTTTGTATCTGCAATAGCATTTCTTGTATGCTGCGTGGCAACCAAGAGATTTATGAGTATTTAGAGCAAAGGTTGGGGATCAAACCAGGCCAAACCACAGCTGATGGACGTTTTACGATTAAAAAAGTAGAGTGCCTAGGCGCTTGTGGTGGTGCACCCATGATGCAGGTTGGCAAAGATTATCATATGAATTTAACCAACCAATCGCTTGATTTGCTGTTAGCCGAGTGGGAGAAATAAATGGTTACCATTAATGAAAACTGTTTTCGCTTAAACCACCTTGAAAACTCCTGGGACATTGAAACTTATGTCGCTAATGGAGGCTATGAAGTCTGGAAGAAAGTCATTGCTGGTGAGTTAGAACCGTCTGACATTATTGATGAAGTTAAAACGTCTAATCTTCGAGGCCGTGGTGGTGCAGGATTTCCAACGGGGCTAAAATGGAGCTTTATGAACCGTTTCGCTCCAGGTCAGAAGTACATTGTCTGTAACTCGGATGAGGGTGAGCCAGGTACTTTTAAAGACAGAGATATTCTACTTTACAACCCACACGCTCTGGTTGAAGGCATGGCGATCGCCGCATATGTTATAGGCGCTTCCAAGGGTTATAACTATATTCGGGGTGAGTTTTGGGAGCCCTACTTACGGTTTGATAATGCAGTAAATCAAGCGCGTGAGGCAGGTTTACTCGGTGACAATATCTTAGGATCAGGTTTTGATTTTGATCTTTATACCCACCTTGGCGCTGGCGCCTATATTTGCGGTGAAGAAACAGCGCTTATCGAGTCCATTGAGGGTACAAAAGGCCAACCTCGCTTTAAACCCCCATTCCCCGCCAGTTATGGTTTATACGGTAAACCAACCACCATTAACAATACAGAAACCCTAGCGTCTATCCCTATGATCTTAGCCAGAGGCGGAGAGTGGTTTAAAGAGTTAGGTGTGCATAATGCGGGTGGCACAAAATGTTACGCAGTTTCAGGGCACGTCAATAACCAAAGCAGCTTTGAAGTGCGTATGGGCACACCTTT
>CAZVPH010000263.1:0-3146 GCA_964628125.1 uncultured Thiosulfatimonas sp.
TTTTAGAACTGTGCAGCCATGAGTATTTTCACACTTGGAACGTCAAGCGCATTCAACCAGAAATCTATCGAGTCGCAGACTTAAAAGCGCCAGTCTATACCAATCAACTTTGGTGGTTTGAAGGTATTACCTCCTATTATGACGCTTTAATTTTAAAACGAGCAGGCCTGGTCGATAATGAAACTTATCTCAACCTATTGGCTCAGCAGATGACACGCGTCTATCGGATGCCGGGACGTTTTGTGCAATCGGTGGCCGACTCAAGCCTGCTCACCTGGACAAAGTTTTATCAGCAAGATGAAAACGCCCCCAATGCGATCATTAGCTACTACACCAAAGGCAGCCTAATTGCGCTGGGGCTCGACTTAACCATTCGTCGAAGGACGCAAGGAACGAAATCGTTGGACGATGTTCTGCTCTATTTATGGCAGAATTTTGGAAAAGTAGGCATCGGTTTGAAAGAAAGAGAAATTGAAGACATTTGCGCCGAGGTTTCTGGTGTTGATCTCACTGATTTTTTTAAACGTTATTTATACGGAACCGAAGATCTGCCTTTTGAGGCGTTGTTTAAAGCGGTCGACATTGACTTTAGCCTGCGGTTACCCACAGGCCTGGTCGATTTAGGCGGCAAAACGAGCAGTGAAGAGAGTCACATTGAATTGCAACTTGGGGCCAATGTTGTCGATACGCCCCAGCAAACGGTCAAAATAACTCATGTGTTCAACGGGCGCCCTGCACACCAAGCAGGCTTAGCGGCCGGTGATGAATTAATCGCGATAAATGGCGTTAAAATAAGCAGTCAAACACAACTGCAACAACGCTTAAAACGCAGCGAGCAAAACAAACCCTGGAAGTGTCATTTTTTTAGAAGAGATGAACTTAGAGATTGTCTAGTGAACTTGACTCCGGCGATTGCAGATCGTGTCGTTTTGACGGCCGCTTCGAGCGATAAGGAGAGCAGCACACCGGACCTTAAATCTGACCATAATATGAATGCGTTAACGCACTGGTTAAACTGATATGACTTCAAGCAGAACGAACGACGAAACAAAATCGCAACAACAAATTGTCGCCTTAAGAGCCCAAATTGAAACGCTTGAGATGAACCAAGCTTTTCAGGAAGAGAGCTTGGAGGCGATGGAAAGAACGGTGGCAAAGCAACATCTGGAGATTCAAAACTTAGAACATAAAATGATGTTGCTTTCGGATTACTTGAAGATGTTAAAACAAGACATAGGCCACGGCGGCATTAAAAGACCGGAAGAGGAAGTGCCTCCCCCGCATTATTAATTAAGCTTAAAAACTTATTTTGGTAAATCACTGGAGTGTCACACAGTGCATTCCTCTGTAAACTTTAACGCTTTTTTCTTGTTGTAAAGACGCCATCATTTAAATCGTGAATGGTTTTTTGCTTACGGTTTAACTGTTTGTTGAGCGCGGCTGCCTGTTTTACCGTGGTGCGGACACTGCCTTGGTTGTGGCGCATATCTGGGCGCGCTTCTTCTGGTAAATCAACAGTCTTTAAGAGCTGGTTCACCTGCTTCCAGCTTAACTCCTCAGTCTTGCCTTTACGCAAACTTTTTGGCAGTGTAAAGAGGCCGTAGCGTACACGGTGCAAGCGACTGACAGGGTGTCCTTGAGATTCCCATAAACGTCGGACTTCTCGATAACGCCCTTGTTTAAGCGTCACTCGATACCAACTATTCTGTCCGTCATCTTGAGTTTGTAACTTATAAATATGGGTAAATTTAGCAACCAGGCCTGGTTCTAACTCAATACCTTTCATCAAGAGTTTCAGTGTTTCTTCTTTCACATCGCCAAAAACACGCACGGTGTATTCTCGCTCCATTTCATAGGAGGGGTGCATCATGCGGTTGGCTAACTCGCCATTATTGGTCAAAATTAAAAGACCGCTGGTGTTTAGATCCAATCGTCCAATACTAATCCAGCGACCATTGAAAATACGCGGCAATTGCGTGTAAATCGTCTCTCTGCCCTTGTCGTCTTCACGACTGCAAACACGGCCTTCGGGTTTATTGTAGAGAATAACCTGCGTAGGTTGCTTTTCTAGTCGTGCTTCTTTAATCAATTGCTCTTTTACCTCGATGCGGTCATTCATCGCATCGGCTCGATCGCCTAACTTGGCAACACGGCCGTTGACTTTCACGGACCCCTCTTCAATCAAAGGCTCGACAGAGCGCCTTGAACCAAACCCTGCACGGGCTAAAATTTTCTGCAACTTCTCACCGGGCAACCTGGTCTTAGGTAACGGGCTTTTGGTCGGTTTTTGAGGGTGTTCAGAGGTTGTCATGTGGTTCTCTTTTAATGGGTAAGTAACGATGTCACATCGTGATTAAACAAGGCTTAAAAGATCCGTTTAAAGACCGACTAAGCTAAAAATTATATTTTTGAAAAAAGTAAAAGGGCCTATCAACAATGGCGTTAACATCCCCATAATCATCAAGCCGACTAAGATAATAAAGCCAAAGGATTCAATACGATTATACTGCCACGCTAGCTTTTTAGGCAGAAAAGCCGAGACAACTCGACTTCCATCCAACGGCGGAATGGGCAGCATGTTTAAAACCATTAGAATCAGGTTGATGCTGACACCTGCCATGCCGCTGTAAACCATAAACTGACCGACTTCTGGTGTGCCGGCTTGAAGCATAAAGCCAATTTTAGCAATAATTGCCCAGGCAATCGCCATAATAAGGTTGGAGGCTGGGCCTGCGACCGCCACCCACGCCATGTCTCGTGCGGGGTTTTTAAAGTTTCGAGTATCCACCGGCACCGCTTTGGCCCAACCAAAGACGAACCCACCTAACATCAGTAACGCTACCGGTACGACAATGGTACCAATCGGGTCTATGTGTTTAATCGGATTTAAGGTTAAACGCCCCAGCATACGTGCGGTTTGATCCCCCAGTTTAGAGGCCGCCCAACCGTGCGCCACTTCATGCACTGTTATGGCAAAAATAACGGGCATCGACCAAACTGCAATTTTTTGGATGAGCGTGAGTTCACCAAAGCCTATCACGATAAAAACTCCCCCTGGCCTTGGCGAACAAGCACGGGTTCTTCTTCGGTAAAATCAATTACGGTGGTCGGTTCAAAGCCACTGTAGCCGCCGTCTAACACGGCAT
>CAZVPH010000264.1:0-3133 GCA_964628125.1 uncultured Thiosulfatimonas sp.
AAAGTGCCTATAATTTAGAGCGTGAGGTTCACGATCAAGAGGTGTTCGTTCGTCTTAAAGAGCATGATGGAACGGTTCGTTCCGCCGGCTATTTCATGCCAGCGATCGAGCAACCAGGAAAATCTGCGGAGATTGATCGCCTCGTCATCACGTTGGCGCTTCAACACCTTCAGTCAGACGCCGCAGCACCGGTCATTGCCATCAACCTCTCAAATTCTGTTCTAGAGGACGAAACGTTCAAAGCGGCCTTAATGGACACACTGCTTGAATCCACACCTTATCCGGAAAAAATTTCTTTTGAGATGACCGAACGCTTAGTCGCTGAAGAAAAAAGTCTTTCATGGCCATTGATTCAGGAATTAAAAGCACGCAAAATTAAATTTGGCATTGACCACTTTGGCAGTCGTTTAACCAACATGCACTACCTTCAAGATCTCAGACCTGATTATGTCAAACTCGACGCCGCTTTCAGTAAGGCGATCGAACACGATGAACAGACTCGAAACTATGTCTCAAGCCTGTGTGAACTTGCTAAAAGTTTAGACATTAAAATCATCGCGATGTCGGTCGAAAATGAGTCACAACAAAACGCCTTCGCCGAACTGGGCATAGATTATTTCCAGGGGTTTTTATACGGCGCACCCAGTCCATTAGACCCTCTCGCCTTGCAAAAAAAGACTCTGTAAAAAGGTCTTAACCAAAAGACGCAGACAAGCAGGCGAGAACAGCTGTTAAGCTTGTTTGACCTGTCACTATAAATGTTATGCTTATAGTCTAAATAGGCTTAAAAATAAGGTGGCGTTAAACGCCGCTGAGTCCCTTGAAAACTAACATGGCCCTAAACCACCGATGACAGACCCTAAACCCTCAAAAAAAATCACTGAAGACAGTGCTTCATCACTTGAGCCTGGCGAATCAAAGCCGGAAAATGCACCTCTCCCCCCCGGAAACGTGGGAAGAGATGAGACAACTTTAGAGCAAACCGCTTCTAAAGAACTTTACAGCCCTCTACTCGACTGTTTAGTGATTTATACCAAACTTAATCGCAAGCCTTTTTCAAAAGCCGCGCTCATTGCTGGTCTACCGATTGCTAAGGATGAGATCACGCCCGACATTTTCGCGCGCGCAGCAGAGCGAGCTAACTTAACGGCCAGCTTTAAAGAACGACGCATTGAGGAAATCTCTAACCTAGTGCTCCCCTGCATACTCACCCTAAAAAACCACCAGGCCTGCATTTTAGAAGACGTGGACTTGGGGGCACAAACGGCTCGCATCATCCTGCCCGACGCCGAGCAAGGCTCCATCACTCTTTCTTTGAGTAAACTCCAAGAAGATTATTTAGGGTATGCGGTCTATTTAACCAATAAAATCCATTATGACCAAAAATCAGAAGGCCTGATTGGTTTTGAAAAAGGCCATTGGTTTTGGAGCACTCTATGGGCATCAAAGGCCATTTATCGTGATGTGCTAATCGCCTCTATTGTGATCAACTTGTTTATTTTGGCAAACCCTTTGTTTGTCATGAACGTTTACGACCGAATTGTTCCCAACAATGCCATCGAATCACTTTGGGTTCTCGCCATTGGCGTCAGCGTAGTGTATATGTTTGATATTTTGCTCAAGTATTTACGTTCTTATTTCCTAGAGGTCGCTGGCAAAAAAAGCGACGTTTTGATGTCGGCAAAACTGTTTGAACAGACTCTAGGCTTGACCATGGAGAACCGCGGAGGATCGATTGGTGCTTTTGCAAACACCTTACGTGAATTTGACAGTATTCGGCACTTCTTTACCTCTGGCACCATCGCGTCACTCGTTGATTTGCCGTTCGTCATCATATTTTTACTGGTTATTTTTTACATCGCTGGCAGTATTGTCTTAGTGCCTATTGCGATTATCCTCATCATTCTTTTGTACAGCATCCTCCTAAAAGGTCCAATACAGCGGAGCATCGAGCAAAGTTACGAGGCCAATAGCCAAAAAAATGCCGTGCTGATAGAGACGTTGACCGCCATTGAAACCATCAAGGCGCTCGGCGTAGAGGCGCGCGCTCAGTGGAAATGGGAGCAGGCGGTCGGTGAAATCGCTAAGGCCAGCATTCGTTCTAAAATGTTGCAAAGCTCTATCGGCCGTGCCACAGGCTTTATGCAACAAATCAGCACAGTGGTGCTTGTACTGGCCGGCGTTTCCATGATCAAAGAAGGCAACCTAACCATGGGGGGGTTAATTGCGACAGTCATGTTAAGTCAACGTGCCATAGGCCCGATGGGACAGTTTGCCAACCTTACGTCAAGTTATCAGCAAACCAAAACAGCGCTGGACTCTCTCAATGAGTTAATGAAAAAGCAGGTTGAACGCCCTGCAACAAAGCGGTTTATTCAACACCCTGTTTTTGAGGGTCGCATTGAGTTCAGTAATGTGAGTTTTACCTACCCAGAAGAGACCAAACCCGCCTTAAACAATGTTAGCTTTACCATCAGCGCGGGTGAAAAAGTGGGGATTATTGGTCGAATTGGGTCTGGGAAATCGACCATTCAAAAACTGATTTTAGGGTTTTACAAACCCACGCAAGGCTCTATTTTGATTGACGACATCGACATCAATCAGCTCGACCCCGCCGAGTTGCGCCGTAACATCAACTATGTACCACAAGATGTCACCCTCTTCAGCGGCGATGTTCGTGACAACATCAGTTATAAAGCACCTTATGTGGAAGACAGCGTGATCTTAAAAGCTGCCCGCTTAGCCGGTGTAGACGACTTCATTAAACAACACCCCTCTGGTTACAGCTTAAAGGTTAATGAAGGCGGTTCCTCGCTGTCTGGCGGACAACGTCAGAGCATTGGTGTTGCGAGAGCACTGCTACTGGAATCGGCAATTTATTTGTTTGATGAACCGACGAACGCCATGGACGCCAAAACCGAGCAGGTTATGATTGAACGTCTTAAGGAAGGTATTTTAACAAGCACCTCTTTGTTGGTGACGCACAAGATGAGTTTGTTGCAGCTTACAGATCGGCTCATGGTCATGGACAATGGCAAACTCATTGCCGATGGTCCAAAACAGACGGTTTTAGAAGCGCTTAAAACCGGTAAGATCAACAGAAATAATTAAGTGAAAACCATTAGAACCGACA
>CAZVPH010000265.1:0-3111 GCA_964628125.1 uncultured Thiosulfatimonas sp.
CATCAAACACCGAGTAATGCAGCAACACGTTCAGCAAGGTGTTTTTTTGAAAGAAGGTCGCAGTAAAGTCTTTTAAATCTTTAATCAGACTGTTGTCGGCTTTGGCCCAGTTCATGCTGAAGTCAAAGCTGTTTTTATCGCGCTTGGTCGTGTTGGCAAAATAACGGGTATCGGTGCCGTTAGAGATCACAAACAACTGCAAATACTTATACAGCGAGTTGTCGGAGTTGAAGCTCTCTTTGCTGTAGCGGTGTATCTGATTAAAGGCTTCACGAATAGCAACACCACGCTTTTTCAGCTCGATATGCACCAGCGGTAAACCGTTCACGAGTATCGTCACATCGTAGCGGTTCGCGTAGCTGCCGGTTTGCTCAAACTGCCTAATCACCTGCAATTTGTTGCGGGCAATGGTGTGTTTATCGACCAGATAAATGTTCTGAATCCGGCCATCGTCAAACACAAAATCCAGAATGTAATCGTCGTGGAGTTTACGGGTCTTGTCGGTAATGCTGTCGCTGGGTTTATCCAGATAGCTCTCTACAAAGCGCTGCCACTCCCCTTCCGTGAACACCACCTTATTCAAGGCCTGCAACTGCTCTCGCGCATTGGCCAGCATGGCTTGTGGGTTATTCAGCCCTGCTACGTACTCATAACCTTGGTTTTGCAAATCTTGGATCAGCTCTTGTTCGAGCGCGTCTTCGCTTTGATAGCTTTCCGCGACTTGCCAGTTTTTAGTGTATTTATCCAACACAATAAAGTTGTTGGATTCGGCAATGGGTGTGTAGCTTGTCATAGATAAACCTCCCAATAACCAGTTTTATTAGAGCCAATTCGTTTTACTTTTCCTGCTTGCTGCAAGATAGCTAAAGCGCGGGCTATAGTGCGTATATCTTTGCCTATCAGACTTGCTAGCTGTGGACGTGTCAGTTCTGGATTTTTGGCTAAGAGCGCCAGCACTGCATCAGGTGTATTTAGCCCAGTAATATTTGTCTCTGTATTTATAGTGACATTTATAGGGGCGTTTATGGTGGCGTTTTGTACTAAGGTTTCTGCAATCACCGATAACATGAAATGAATAAACGGTGTGCTGTTGGCTTCATCGTCTGCTTGTTCAAGCGCCTGATAGTAGTGTTGTTGGTGCTCTTTAATCACACTTTCTAACGGTAATGATAAAAATAGTGGATGCCATTGCGATAAAATCAGGGTTTGCCACAAACGCCCCATACGGCCATTACCATCACTAAAGGGGTGGATAAATTCAAACTCATAGTGAAACACACTGCTTGCAATCAGAGGGTGGTCTTTGGTGTTTGCCAGCCATTGAATTAACTCAGCCATTAAACCTGATACACGATCTGCAGGCGGTGCCACATGATGCACCACGCCAGCTTTATGAATGCCTACGGCGTTACTACGAAACCGCCCCGCATTTTGCAAAATGTCACCCAGCATCAACCCGTGTGCAGCAAGCAAATCAACTATGTTACCGGGGTTAAAATTTGGTAGCGCATCATAAGCGGCAATCGCGCCTTTTACTTCAGCCAATTCGCGAACGCTGCCCATTACAGGCTTGCCATCCACAATGGCAGTAACCTGCTCTTCCGTTAAGCTATTGCCCTCAATAGCCAAAGTACCCGTAATCGTTTTAATACGGTTTTGCTTGCGTAACTGTGGCGAAGCATTGAGGGTGCTTGCATCTAACATTCCTACTTGTTGGCTGATGTCAGCCACTAAATTAAGAATGTCTGTGGTGATGGTAAATGACGGCGTATAACCCATTCAGGCTGCCTCACTCTTGGGAAAGCTAAGCAGCAGATCGCGGTAATACTCGTACTGCTGTTGGCGCAGCTCGATTTCGCGGGGTAAGCCTTCGGTGATGGAGCTGGTTAGCGTATCGAATTTATCGAGGATAGCGACGATGCGGGCTTGTTCTGCTAGTGATTTTTTAGGGTCATCTGCAAATGGGATAGGAAACTTAAAGTTTCTAATAATTTTTGAGTTCAGATCACCCCTAGCCCCCTGACCAAGAGCCTTAATATTTTCGTAGTTGTAGCTAACCCAGTGAAAAACATATCGATATAATGCTTTACTGCTGTCAATCTCCAAACATCCGCAATGCTGGTTGGTTGTTAAAGGTATTTTATTAATTGCAGATCTTCCTGCTGTAGCACCTGATATTGCAATGATTACACAGTTCTCAGGAATCCATTTTGCCGATGAGTTATCTAAAGCAGCCTGAGTTACTTTTATCTCTGTACTGCTGATATCTGAGAACTTTACTTCTTGCGTTCTTAACCACGGAATATCACCACCGTCATAATATTCAGGATTACCTGCTCTTGGAGTACCACCCGAGTACCATTTTCTTGTTACATCCCCCAACGTCTTCCACTCCACTTCCCCTTCTTCAAAACTCAACAACTGGTCGCGATAGTAGTTGTATTGTTGCTGGCGTAGGTTAAGCTCGGCGGTCAGCTCGGCGGTCAGCTCGGCGGTCATGGCGGTAAATGCGTCTAGAATACGGACTATTTCGGCCTGAATTTCTAGCGATTTTTTGGGGTTGTCTGGGCAGGGAATGGGGACGCGCATCTTAGCTAAGTTTGCACTGGATACCCTTCTTACTTTTGCGCCTGTAATATATTTAAGTTTTTGAAACTGGAACTCGCTCGTATGAATGTAATGTGCCAAATATTTTGCATTTTGCTGATGCCTATAAATCATCATGTCGCCTGAGATAGCCACTTTTTTACCCAACCAAACTAACGGCTTAACCACATCCTCGTCATTTTCCGAAGTCGTTGCCAACAATAAATCATTGTAATTGGCCAACCTTAGCTTTTTAGCGAGTTCTTCATCAACGTACACAAATGTGCTATCAGCGGACATGCCATATAACGTATAAATTTGACCGTAGTGAATGGCTGGAAAACCTGTTTCAGTGAAGTCCTTTTTTTGTAGTCCACTTCCACGAATAAACTTGCCAATGTTCCCTAACTCCAACCACTCGACCCCCACACCATCCAGCAGTTTTTCAATAAATCCTAAGTTATTCATTCTTATCTCCTAAGCTGTGCTGCAAATCCTGTTCAAGCATGGCAGCCAGTTCTTCTT
>CAZVPH010000266.1:0-3095 GCA_964628125.1 uncultured Thiosulfatimonas sp.
TCCAAATCCAGGCCTGGTTGTCGTCGTGAATCCCGACCAAAATATAGCCATCCTGCCCATCCACTAAAGACCGCTCATCTCCGGTCATTCGACAAAAAACCGCTTTACGCACCGATTGGTCTGAGGGTTTGTCTAATCCCAATAAACGCGGTAACACACGGCCATAACCGGAGGCATCAATCACTTTTTTAGTCTGATAGCGTTCAATTTTTCCGGCTTTTGTTTTGACGGTGATCACACAGTCGTCAGGATCAAAGGCGATCACTTCGGATTCAAACTCAACCTCCAGCCCTTTACGTTGTGCGTCTAACAGCAGTTCATTATCAAAAACTTCACGCTTTACTTGGTAAGAGCTGTTAAAGCTCTCGCCCAAATTGTGTTCAAAATTAACCGCTACAAAGTCATCTTCCGTTTGAAAGGCAACCCCAGGTTTGTGTTGAAAATTTGCACGTTCAATTGACTCAAGCATATTCGCTTTATGCAACAGGTGGTTACATCTTGGCAGCAACGACTCCCCAATCACAAAACGCGGGAAAAGCATCTTTTCAACCAACTTGACCTTTAAGCCAGCTTGCACCAATTTTGCACCGGCAATGGAACCGGCCGGGCCACCGCCTATAATAAAAACGTCATAGTCTTGATTTACACTCATGTTTACACTCTTGCTTACACTCCTTCTTACACTCACGGAGCTCTCTAATCTTCAATAATCGTCGGTTTTTGTCTGATGGATCTGACCAGGCCTGGTAGGTTCATACCTTTTTTAAGTAACTTCTTCGCCACCATTAAAGTGATCTGCGTAATATCAAATCCCGCTCTAAAATGACTGGCGCGTCGATCTTCGGCATAGACTGTCTCAATCGGAATGAAGACGAAGTGATAATCTAAATGCGCCGCATCGACCAAAACTTCGCTCTCAAACACGAAGCCTGATCTGTTTTTATACGGAAAGTCCAGCGCCTTTAGTAAGCTAGCCGGATACAAGCGAAACCCAGACTGACTGTCTGCAATCGGTTGTCCGGCGGCCCAGCTCACCCAAAAATCAGCGATACTGTTGGCAATCCGTCTTGAACGTGGCGCGTTTTGACGATCTTTTAACCGTGAGGCAATGCACAAATCGTTTGGATGTTTAGCAAAATGCGCCAATAATTTCGGCGCGTCTAACGGGTCATGTTGCGCGTCGCCGTCCAAGGTAATAATCGCCTCAACGCCTAGCGATAACGCCCTCTCAAAACCGGCTTGCAATGCAGTCGCCTTGCCAGCGTTTAACGGTAAATCAACGAGAATAGCTGTGGTTTTTCGCACCAGCTCTGCCGTGTCATCTTGCGAGGCGTCGTTGACAACAATCACGAACGGCGTCAGGGTTAAGGCTTGATCAACCACTTGAGTGATTGTTAAGGTTTCATTGTAGGCGGGTATTACTATTGCAAAATTGCTCATTGAAGCCTAATCCTTTTCAATCGTATTGAACGAATCCATCACTCTACCCTATTTTTTTCAAGATTCTTTGATTGTTCAACAGCCGCCCTACAAACCTGCCTGTAGAGTACCAGTTTAGGTAAACAGCCTCGATCAAGACATTGATTGACTGCTTTAAGTTCAGTGTAAATTCCGGTTCGGCCGGCAGATATGCGGTTGAAAACCCCATGTTTTGAGCGATGACGGCACAACGCAGTAAATGATAGCGACTCGAAATAATGCTAACGTTTAAACCAATATTTTCGTGTTGCAAATGCTGGCGAGTGTATCGTAGGTTCTCCAAAGTATTTTTGGAGCGATCTTCAAGAATTAACGTCGTGGTTCTGCGCGCTTGTTGTACAAAAGCAGCGGAGTTGAGCAGGTAGTTTTGCCCAGCTTTCGCTTCACTGAGGCTATTTTTACCGGTCAAGCCGCCCTGTAAAACCAAATGCTTAGGTGTCCTGACATGAACCTGCTCTATCACGGCGTCGAGACGCTGAATAAACTCACGATCTAACTGGTTTTTATTCAGTTGTTTACCAAACAAAATCCAAGTCTCATTTTCAGCGTTCTGCTCAGCCGTTCTGGCCACTTGGTAAACTTTTACCGCGTACCAAAAAACGGCAAATCCCAGGGTAATCAGTGCCCATAAAACAGAAAGGGACAGCATTAATAAGCCGTCCCAATCCATCTTTTCATTATTTCGCGTGATGCGCGTTTTCAATGTTACTGCCAATCAACTACTGTATAAGCTGAACCTGAATCGCTCGATCTAAGTTCATAATCCAACCGTTGTAGTTTTTATGAATGGTCTTAGCGCTTTCGTCATAGTTCAGCTCTTCACTCGATTGATACAGCAAGCTGTACTCAGTTTTAGAGTAAGGAATGCTAATCTGTGCCACGTGCTTTCTCAGCAACAATGTTCCTTGCAAAGTTTGGCCATCAACCTCTTTAATCATCCAGCCCAAACCTGTTCCAGCGCGTTGAATGGCTTTCTTAACATCACTTGCACTTTTAATATTGTTTGGTACAGCACTGGACTCTACATTTTTAACCGGTGTGCCGCCACATGCGGTTAATAAAAAAGAGGTCGCAACGATCGCTAACAGCGACGTCCATTTTTTTGAAAGTTTTTGCATTGTTTTTTCCTTACCATTTTTTATTCTAAACCCCTGCGGCCTTAGACGACAGGTGACTTAATTAACGCTTTAAATACTCGCTTAAACAACAGACCATCCACCGTAAGCAACCGCTAACCATACGATTTAAAGCGGGTGCCGTTGATGTTTAATTGTTGTCGCGGTCGCGTTTGTTGTCGCGTATAACACGCTGGGATTTTATACTTATTACCCCACATTAACAACCTATATCATCCCACCATTAATCGACACGACTTGTCCAGTGATATAACTCGCTTTATCAGAGGCCAAGAAACTTACTAAATCCGCGACCTCTTGAGGCTTGCCCGCTCTTTGCATTGGCACGATTTGTTTAAGACGTTCGAGCGGAAAACTTGCGTCGGCCATCTCGCCTGCCATCACGCCTGGCGCGACAGCGTTTACGGTAATATTGCGCGACGCCAGTTCCAGCGCTAGGGATTTGGTGGCGCCAATTAAACCTGCTTTGGCAGCGGCGTA
>CAZVPH010000267.1:0-3080 GCA_964628125.1 uncultured Thiosulfatimonas sp.
GCCTGGTCAAATGCCTCCTTAGACGGCCATCTTCATTTAAACCTCGAAGAGTGGCCTCTCAAAGGCCGTATTTTAGAGTTGGTGGCGCTCAATAAAACCAATTTAGACATCAAGACCACTCTCTCTGGCACGCCAAAAAACCTGCAACACGACACCCAGGCGAATATCGATCTAAACCTAGATTTACCGCTGTTGGGATTGAAACGACAAGTGATTCAACTGCAAGCGTCTATCACGCCAAAAGTGGTTGATGCCAAAGGCCTTTGGATACAAAATGAGCATCAGGTCGATCAACGCCAAGCGGACCTGACCTTGCGTTTAAGTGGACTCGATGCACAGCCTAAAGTACTGGTGCAGTTTGACACTCAGTCGATTGAATTATTGAAAACACCCTTTGCGCACCTTAGCACTTCGGCGGATATCGAAGTGACTCTGCTGGATGGCAAAACCCAAATAATGGGTCAAGTTGAATTGCATGACAGCGAATTGAATCTGGATGATATGCCCTTGCACCAACGCACCTCCACCAGTGACGATGAGATCATTATCGATGAACAGGGCAATATTGTGCCTAAAGAGGAGGCTTTTTCAAACCTGGCTTATGACCTCAGAATTGGCTTTGGGGACAACGTCAAAGTCCGCGTGCAAGATTCGCAACTGTTGTTAGGTGGCGAACTGCAGCTGGTACAAGGGTTTGATAGCCCGGATATGAAAGCGTTTGGCGAAGTTAAAGTCCGCGAAGGCTACATCAACTTAGATGCCCGAAACCAAATTAAAGCCGACGCATCCAGTTTCCTTTTTAACGGCGTCATCGCCAACCCTACTTTAAACGTCAACCTTTTTAGAGTCGTCGATCAAACCACTGCGCGATTAAATATCACCGGCACGGTGTCGCAACCACAGTTTGTCTTCTATTCCACTCCTGCCCTCTCCCAAGGACGCATTATTAATTTAATGGTCTTTGGCCGCACGGGTGATATGTCGAAAGAGCCGAACTACGAATCTCAAATTTTGAGTGCTTTTTACAAACTTGGCATTCAAAACAACACTCCAGTACTCAATACTCTGACCAGTACACTAGGAATTCAAGATGTCTATTTTGATGTGCAGGACCAACAGGTCAGCAGCCTCCTGGTCGGGCGAAGCCTGAGCGATAAACTTTATGTGCGCTACGCTAGAGATTTAACCGGTCAACAAAAAAATGCCGTGCAGTTTTTCTACCAATTAACAAATAAATGGTTGCTCAAAACCAATAATGGGGATAATAACAGCTCGGTCGATTTGATTTTCAGACACGAACGCTAACAATGCAGTCTCTCGCCAGACTATAAATACCCGATCAGATCCCACTCACCAAGAGTCTGGGGCGCCAAAAAGGTTTTAGATTATGATGATTTTGCAGACGACAACTTTCGCTTTTTTAACGTTTGGGATATTAGGCTTAAACGGGTGCAATCAGGAGGATGTGCAAAAAGTTCAGCTCGACGTCATCGCCACTGCCTATACGTCCAACGCTTCTCAAACAGATGACACCCCTTTTTTAGCCGCTTGGAATAACCAATTAAAACCAGGAGTTAAGTCGATCGCAGTCTCCAGAGACTTGCTTGAAATGGGGCTTAAAAATGGCTCTAAAGTCTCCATCGTCGGCTTGCCCGGTGAGTACGTGGTGCTGGATAAAATGCACAGGCGCTGGGAGAAGAAAATTGACATCTACATGGGCTTAGACCACGACCAGGCCAAACAGTGGGGCAAGCAGAAAGTCACGATCCAGTGGGTCGCGGACTCCATCTAGTTTTAATTAAACGTCAATCCAAGGTCTTAGAAACACTATGAGAAACATTGTGATTACTGGTGGGAACAGAGGCATTGGCCTCGCCGTTGCCAAGAAATTTGTGACCAACGGCGATCGGGTTTACCTCATTGCCAGAAACTTTGGCGCGCCAAATTCTTTCAGTGATTTAACGCCCTCAAGCGATGTTGGCTTCGACCATCACTCTCTCCATAACCATCCACTCGTCACCTGCATTGAATGCGACCTTACCGAGTTAGAAAAGCTACCAGGCCTGGTCGATTCGATTAAAAAGATCGACGTCCTCATCAACAACGCCGGTCTATTACAACCTCTTACCTACGAAAGCTACCCCGATTCACAGCGCGATTACTCACTCGCCCTAAACCTGATCGCGCCGGTTACTTTGATGGAGCTGTTTGCAAGCAAGTTAAAAACGCCCTCTGACTACACGCCGAGAATCGTCAATAACGCATCAATTGCGGGTCAAATTGGTCATCCCGACATCTGGTACGGCATCAGCAAAGCGGGGCTAATTAATGCCACTAAGGCTTTTGCCAAAGCCTTCGCAGGCAAAATTATCGTCAACGCCGTCGCGCCCAGTCCGACGGAGACCGATATGCTGGAATCTATCCCACAGTCTCGCCAACAAGCTTTTCTAAAAAATACCATTACAGGTCGATTTGCCACCGCGGACGAAGTCGCCGAATCGATATTTTGGCTGGCAACCGCCTCGCCTGAATACATCAACGGCATCTGCTTAGACATTAATAATGGCTCTTTTGCCCGATAACTTCTCTGCGTTGAATCTGTTCTGTTCGCTCCAGTTTATTTACACGACTGTCAAAGCGGTCTAGTGGCCCACAATGCACTCATTGCGGGGCGCACTTCTGCCATTCCAACTCTAGTCAGTAGAACTAGGTGCGCCAAATGCTCCTGTTTAAAATATCATTTTTATGCAGTCAGTTTGTTTTACAATTGTGACTCAGCCTATATTTTATCGAGAAGCCTATGAGCCAGTTCCGCCAAGCCGCCTTAAACTACCATGCTCTCCCTAAACCCGGAAAACTGGAAACCGCCCTCCTAAAACCCTGTGAGACCCAACGTGATTTAAGCCTCGCATACAGTCCAGGGGTCGCCGAACCGGTGCGTGAAATCCTCAAAGATCCTGCCAACGCCTATAAGTACACTGGCAAAGGTAATTTGGTGGCAGTCATTACCAATGGTACGGCGGTGTTAGGTTTAGGCGACACCGGTGCTTTAGCCAGTAAACCCGTTATGGAAGGCAAGG
>CAZVPH010000268.1:0-3070 GCA_964628125.1 uncultured Thiosulfatimonas sp.
TAAATATAGCCTGTTGCATCATTTTTTTTCACTGGTCATCCAATCGCATCTGTGTCAATTCATCACGGGTCCACATAAAGGTTTGATAGTACCGAGTTAAGCAAATCAAGCGAGTTATGCAAACCAAGTGACACGGTTTGACCATCTTAAAGACTACTGAATCACAGTCAAGTAATTTAACCATCAATGATTATATAATTAAATCAACATTCGTCAGCAATTAACCTATAATCAGCGTTTCATTCAAACGTTGTTTGAACTCAAGGAAACAAAAATGGACCGTGCTGTGAAAGATCTAAAGTGGGAAACTCTCAAAAGAATGGAAGACATTGAACGCAGTTTATTCTGGCAAGGCACCTTGAGCCGGCAAGAATTGGCTAAAAAACTTAAGATGTCTAACCCACAAGCCACCACCATTATTAAAAATTACCTGGCGTTAAATCCAGGTAAAATGCACTTAAACCCCTCCAGTAAACGTTACGAAACCAATGATTCCGTTGTCAATCTGTTCTATCAACCCAGCTTTGAAGACCTGACACAATTTAGCGACACTTTAGGCATCAACACCTTTGCATTGCAACCGCCGTCACGCTTTCAATCCCTAGAGATTTTAAAAACACTCGCGCGCGCGTTGAGTAATCAACAAAGCATCGAAATCACTTACCACTCAAAAGATGATCCACAAGGATTGGTGCGGCGGATTACCCCGCATTCGTTCATCAACAACGGCAAGCGCACCCACGTAAGAGCCTGGTGCCACTGGCGAAAAGATTTTCGAGACTTTGTCATCGGCCGCATCACCCAAGCTCAAACACCAGACACCGCCGGACGGGGCATCCAAGACGACGACGCTTGGAACACCTTGTTAATACTAAAGCTTATCCCCAACCCCGCTCTATCAAAAGAGGCCAAAAAAATTGTCGAAATGGATTTTCAAATGAACAATGGCGCACGAGAAATTAACGTACGCCAATCCCTGCTCTACTACTATTTTGAGCTCTACAATCTCTGGCCAGAGCACAAGATGAAAGACCCAAAAATGCAAGAGATCGTACTCGGAAACACCGATGTCATGCGGTTTCTTTAAGTGTCTACGGAAAATAGAAATAAGGTGGTGCTGACTGTGGCATGGAGAAGGCGCAAAGAAAGCGCTCAGTGGTGACCGTCACAAGGCAAAAAAACCTGTGTGGGAAAGAATCATCGTGATTAAAATTTAGATCCTTGTTAGTTGAAGACGCATCCTACTCAAAGTCAATAATCCCAAAAAATAAGGACAAACTCCAACCCAATCGCATTGCATTGCAAAATCGGGCAGACCCCACAAAAACATACCAGGCCTGGTCAAACACGTTCAACTAAGAACCTGAGTTTTTAGACCCAGCCACTTCTGCTTATTTAAGGCTTACTTCTGCTTATTTAAGGCTTATTTAAGGCTTATTTAAGCCCTGGTTTAGGTAAGAGCCGTTTTATTTAAGAGCAGGACTATCAAGCGTCAATCTACCCAAAAAAACAGCCATTAGGATCCTCGACGACTTCATTTAAAAGCGCGTCTAAATTTTTGTGTTCCGCTAAAGGATCATAACTATGCCACTTTAAGTCTTGGCGCATCCAGTACAGCTTCCATGCTTTTTTACTTTTAACATAGGTGAGCTTCGCAACCGGAGTGTCTAAAATTTGGTTTTTATCTTGCCAATGCGGACGCACCTCATACAAAAAAAGACTCTGCCCTTCCAGACGATAGTCAAAATCCACCTGATCACGAACACTTTCGGGCGGACGTTGAGCCATAAAAATAGCCTCCACCGTGTTCTTTATTCTCTGAGTTTCTAAATCGTTAAATGCCATACAAAAAATACTCTTGATAAACCGTCATCGAATTGATGCCTAAATTGAGTCTGGTTCGAAAACACAGCTGCGTGTTTGCGTTCTGTGTTATGCGAATCCAGGATTGCGCTAAATGATAAACCCTTACGCCTAAAAAAACGAGGGTACTGTGCTTGGTTAATTTTTTAGAGCACCAAATAGCCTCTGCTTCAGCTTGAACAAAAAAGCGGGATGCTTCATTCAACTGGAAAAAGTCTATGGGTCAAAAAGTGTTGGCACGCTAGTTTAACGCCCAAATTGTGGATTTATTACTCAACACACACCCATAAACTTCTGGAGACACGAAGTCGCTTAAAAGACTAAGCCGGCCACATAAATTAATCGCCCGCCCTTTCAAAATAAAAAAAAGCTAGTACACTGTTAGCGTTACATTGTCGGAGTGCCTAGACTTTAAGGCTGAGATCGCATTATGCGGGATCCGTAGAACCTGATCTGGTTAGTACCAGCGAAGGGAACATGAAGACTGAATTACGCACGTTTGTTCACCTGTTTTTCCCTCTTCAATAGAGAGAGTTTTAAACGCTCTTATTTGAAAACCAACAGGTCTGCTCAAATGAATAATTCTTCCAAAACTCAATTTCTGAGTGTCTGATTTTCTACATCACACAAGTCTACGCTTCGCCCAACTTTATTAAATTAAGACAAGGCAAAGCTAATGAATTCACAAAATCCAAATACCACAAACCCCAACGAAGTTAATCCTTCAACCAACAAACCCAGCCGCCGCGAAAGTCGTGCTGCTGCCGAAGCGTTTATTCAAAACGTATCTGGTCAATCTTACCCCAATTCCAGTAAAGTTTACGTACCTGGGAAACTGCACCCTATTCAAGTCGGAATGCGCCAAATTGCGGTGAGCGATACCTATATCCGTGGCTCTGAAGATAACCCCATCACCGAAAAAAACGAACCCATTCGAGTCTATGATACCTCGGGGCCTTATACCGATAACAACATTAAAATTAACATTTATGCAGGCCTGCCAAAATTGCGCCAGGATTGGATTGAGGCGCGCAAGGACACCGTAGAACTCAATGCCGTTTCCTCTCTGTTTACCCAACAGCGCCTTGAAAACCGCAATGTCGACGCAATCCGCTTTGAACATCTTCCTAAAATAAAACGCGCGAAAACCGGTAAAAAGGCCACTCAAAGGCACTACGCCCGTCAAGGCATTATTACCCCAGAGATG
>CAZVPH010000269.1:0-3067 GCA_964628125.1 uncultured Thiosulfatimonas sp.
CGTTGCAATGGAGTATCCGAATTTAACGCGCCTGATTCGGAGTACCCTGAAGCACAACCCCAGGCCTGTTCATTTTGGCAACATCGACAAACGCAAACTGTTTGGCCTAAAACTCTACCGTTTTAACATTAAATGGCAGATAGAGTGTCAAACGATTACGATACTCTCGATTGAAACCCTTGAAACCTAGGGTTTATTTGAACGGTTTTTCAGTGGCTTTATAACGTTAGGATTATAAACTTGAGCTTATAGCCGGAAGGACATACCGCGGTATTGATTTGTCTTTTTCTTACCGCAACTTTTTTGCAACGTTTTAGTGTGCACTTTGATCTGTGTTTGATAGGCGGCCTCTTAATGTAAACCATAAATGACAGACATAAAAAAACCGGCATAAAGCCGGCTTTTTTAATCACAGTTGACTGTCTTCTATTAAGTCAAATCACCTTCATATGCTTCAATACCTGGGTTATTTTTAACCCCTTTCAGCGTAGGATGGTTTACTTTCTTAAGCTTCATGTCGTTCTTGTTGCGACGTAGGTAGTCTGCTGCAACATCCCACATAAGACGACCGTCACCGACCGCTTCGACTTGTGCCCAACCAGCAACCGAGTAAGTTTTATTGGCTTCTAATGGCGTACCATCGTCAAGACGCATGTCTGAAATACGGCTACCAAGCTTGCCATTCGGCTCACATGTATAGTCCATACCGCCTAAGCGAACCATGTCACCACCAGACTGTAGGTATGGGTCAACTTGGAACAAGTTCTCACAGATCCCTTCTAGGATATCTTTCATTTGAGCACCGGTCACTTCTGACTTATAGGTCTCACCGTAAGTCATAGAGGTTTCGTCCATCACGCGTTCCATGGTAATCATCTCTCCCGCTAGAACAGAAGTACCCCAACGCACACCGGCAGACATCGCAATTTGCGTATCATGCTCTTCACGCAGTGAGTTTACGATGATTTGATCCCATGTTCCCATGAAGTTACCACGACGGTACAGCGTGTCTTCAGCGACCGCTAGTTCTTCGCCCATGATCTCGCCGTAAGATTTTCCTAGACGCTCTTTGCTGTAAGCGCGTGAAGGATCACGAGATTCAATGACGTTTTTATCATATTTTTTGCTGTAAAGATGCTTAATGAAGCTGTCCATTTCTGCATCCGCCGCTAGGACGTTTGAGAAAACCGGTAACAGGCTATAATCAACGCCTCTTAACTTGCCGTTTTGGATATCTAAGTCCATCACACCAACAAACTTACCGTTAGATCCGGCGTTAGTAACGTGACATACACCGCCTTCAGGCGTTTTCACCGGAGTTGTAACAGAAACACCATCGTGTGTGTGACCGCCGAAGATCGCATCAATACCGCTCACACGCGACGCCATTTTGATGTCAACGTCCATACCGTTATGCGAGATCATTACAATAGCTGCGACTTTCTCTTGTGAACGAATTTTATCAATCGTATCTTGAAGTGCGTCTTCACGCAGTCCGAATGACCAATCTGGGAAGTTCGCTTGTGGGTTTGCATTCGCAGTACGCGGGAACGCTTGACCAACAATGGCAATACGCTCACCGTTAATGATTTTAATGGTGTATGGTTTGAAAGCACGGCCTTCATCTTCGTCGTAAAGACCTGTGCCGTTGCTGGCCTCTACCAACTCACGGTAATCGTCACCGAACAGAGAGTCTTCTTTAATGCGAATGTTCTGCGCTAAAAACTCACCTTTGAACGCGTTGATGTTCTTAAGAACTTCCGCTTCGTTATAAGTGAATTCCCAGTGTCCTGTCATTACATCGACACCTAGAATGTTAGACGCTTCAACCATGTCCATACCACGTGTGAACAGGGCAGTTCCTGAACCGTGCCACAAGTCACCACCGTCCATTGTCAAAGTATTATCACGTCCGCCAGCTTGTTCACGCAACTTGTCTAATAGTGTTTTAACGTGTGCAAAACCACCTACTTTCCCGTACTGTTCTGATGCGTCTTGGAAGTTCATGTAGGTAAATGCGTGTGCTAAAGGCGTGTTTTCAGCAACACCGATTTTTTTCAAAAACTTTGTACCAACAACGTGAGGTAACTGTCCGAATGCTGGACCCGTTCCTAAGTTTACGTTTGGCTCACGGAAATAGATAGGGTTTAACTGTGCGTGCGTATCTGTAATGTGCAGTAAACGAACTTTACCTTTCATTGGTTTATTGTAGATTTCAGCAGATGCTTTTACTGCGGCTGCTTTGTCTGCACCACCTGACATTGCACTGGCCGTACCCGGTAACATACCTGCGGCGGCTGCCATTGACATTACGTGAAGAAATTCGCGACGATTTAAAGACATAGGTCTCTCCGTTGTTGTTAAAAATGTCTACAGTTATAGACTTTCAAAAATTTTGAATCAATTTAATGGCTAAGCATGCCGATGTCAAATAAAGAAAACTTGGCGACACATTAGAGTTAGCTTATACCCCTACCACGATTACGAAGCGCCCTGCTGTCGCAAGGCACTTCGATACGTATTTTACTACCCCACCCATTTACGAGCATTTCTAAACAGGCGCATCCAGGGGGCATCCTCTTGCCACTCGTCAGGGTGCCAGGAGTTTTGGACAGTTCTAAAGACCCGCTCAGGATGAGGCATCATAATTGTTACTCGACCATCGGTGGTGGTTAAACCAGTCATTCCACTCTCACTGCCATTGGGGTTGAATGGGTAGCGTTCTGTTGGCGCACCCTCTGAATCCACAAAGCTCACACCAACCAGGCCTGCTACATCCGATGCCGAGCCAGAACCAAAGTCCATACGCCCTTCACCGTGCGCAACCGCCACAGGAATTCGAGTGCCTTCCATGCCTTTTAACAGGATAGAGGGGGATTTCTGAATCTCAACCTGAGAAAAACGTGCCTCAAACTGTTCGGACTCATTGCGTACAAAAGCCGGCCAGCTCTCAGCCCCTGGAATAATTTCTTTAAGATTCGACAACATCTGGCAACCGTTACAGACGCCTAACGAGAAAGTGTCTTCACGTTTAAAAAACTGCTCAAATTCAGCACGTGCGGTCGGA
>CAZVPH010000270.1:0-3058 GCA_964628125.1 uncultured Thiosulfatimonas sp.
GGCGACTGATTTAGAAAGCTCTCCTTCTAAGGCTCTATGATATTGAGTAGTTTCTTTAAATTGGGAAATGCCAAAGCCCTGCTCGCCATCCAGCAACTGATAACCGGTGGCGGCTTCTTTGGGGTAACCGGCCGCAGCCAGTTTGAGCCTAAGAGAGTGGACTAAATCTGAAGGGACTAAAATGCCACCGCTGCCATGGTCAATTTGATACTTGACGCCTTGTTGCTCCAACGTTTGAACAATTTCAGTTAGGTCTTTGGCGTCAACACTGCCAAATAGGAGAGTATAAGGTTTGCTTTGGGACCACAGCAGAATGCCGACCACCAGAGCGACGGTGGCCGCCAAAGCGATCACTAGGCTGACCTGTTTTGCGACGGTTAGGGAGGTTAGGTTGTTTAATAAAGTCGAACTCGCACTCACGGGGGGCTGAGTATTCAGAGTGCTATTTATAGAGGCTTGCTGTTCGGCCATTATGAGTCTTCTTTAATTCTAAATAAGGACTTACATTCTTTCGGGAATGCATCTTCTTTCAGGAATGCATCAAAGCTATAACGGCATGTGGATAACATCTTTATAGGCTTCGACCAACTTATTACGAACTTGGGTCATCGCCTGAAAAGAGAGACTGGCTTTTTGAACTTGAACCATGACTTCAGAGAGGTCCACATCCGCATCGCCTTTTTCTAAGGCGGTTTTTAGCTCACTCGATTTGTGCTGTTCGGCACTCACAGACTCAACCGACTTTGCCAGTAAGTCGGCAAAACCCGTCACCTTCTCTTGGCCTGATGTCTCAATGCCGGCAGCGTTATTCACCGGCATTGTGCCCGCTTGCGCTGCTAAAGACCGCATTTGCAACATTAAACTTTGTGTATCAATCTGACTCATGACGCTCCATGACTCCAAAAAAGGTGAAAAAATCTATCCAGTGGTGAGAACTATTGCCATTATCACATAATTCTCTATTCAGAAACAGCAATTGACATGCCAATCAACGCGTCAATATTTTGACCAGGCCTGGTCAAAACCCAACGCGTTCGAAATGCACTCTTTATGCAGTCGCTTTATGCAACTGCTTTTCGAACCGCGCCAAGTTAAAAATAATGGCGTATTCTAAGGATCAACCTGTTACGGAACCGAAACTCCCAACTCTTTCAATTTGGCGATTTTATAGCGCAAGGTTCTTGGGCTAATATTTAAATCTTCAGCAGTTTTCTGACGGTGCCCGCTATTTTTTTGCAATGTTTCTAAAATCAACTGAGTTTCCCTGGCTTTCAGGTCTAGTGGCGCTTCAACCGGAAACTCTAGTGGTTTAAAGTTCGCCGCCGCATCAACGGGTTTTTGCTCGCTTTCTTGCTGGGACTCTTCAACAGCAGACTCAGTCACAGTCTTAACCGACGCTTCAACGTCCGCCACCATAAACGCATCATCAAGCAATATATCCTGCTCTTGAATCGTGTCGCCGGACATCATGACCAAGGCTCTTTGAATGACATTGTCCAATTCTCGAATATTGCCGGGCCACTGGTACTGAATTAATCGTTTCATGGCTTGAGCGGAAACCATCGGCTCCACTCGGGTTGAGCCACAATGGCGTTGCAGCAAACGCTCGGTAATGGCGGCAATGTCTCGAGGACGCTCTCTTAAAGGCGGCAATCGCATTGGAAACACATTGAGGCGATAGAAAAGATCTTCTCTAAAGTCTCCGGCTGCGATGGCCTTCTTCATGTCAACATTGGATGCACTTAAGACCCGAATATCCAATTTTATCAGCTTGTTACTGCCAATACGCTCAACCTCTTTCTCTTGCAATACGCGCAAGAGTTTCGCCTGCAACTCAGGTTTCATCTCGCCGATCTCGTCTAAAAAAATCGTGCCATTTTGAGCCTGTTCAAACTTACCAGGCATCGCTTTGGCGGCGCCGGTAAACGCGCCTTTTTCGTATCCAAACAGCATTGCCTCCAGCATGCCTTCAGGAATTGCCGCACAGTTAATGGCGACAAAAGGCTCCTTAGAACGCCCAGATTGATGATGGATAAAACGCGCCAGCACCTCTTTACCAGTACCGCTTTCACCACTGATTAGAATGCTTGCATCGCTTTCAGCCACTTTTTGCGCCATCGCTTTCAACTGCAAAGTGGCCGGATCGGCGACCACGAAGTCATCTTTGCTGGAGGCGTCTCGATTAAAATAGACTTTGGCTTTTTCAACCAGTACATTGGCCTCGAAAGGCTTAACGATATAATCAACAGCCCCCGATTTCATCGCATCCACCGCTTGCTCTATGGTGCCGTAAGCGGTCATCAGAACAATCGGTAAATAGGGCTTAATCGCTCGAATTCGGGTCATCAAGGTGTAGCCGTCCATCCCGTCCATACGAATATCCGTAAAGACCATGCCGATATCATCGTCTAAAGCAACCAAGGCATCTTCTGCACTACTGACACTCGTCACCTCAAAACCATTCAAAGAGAGTGTGTCGACCAGAGCTTCTTGCAGCTCGGTGTCATCTTCGACCACTAAAATCTTTGCAATACTCATTTTATTTCCTTTGCGGAGGCCAATGGCAATCGAATGCCGAATTTAGAACCGTAACCGGGAATGGATTTTACCCAGGCTCTACCACCGTGCGCTTCTGCAATCGCGCGGACCACGGCCAGTCCGAGCCCGGTCCCCCGTGCGCGTTTAGTATAGAAAGGTTCAAATATTTTCTCAAGCAACGCGGTTTCAATGCCCGGTCCATTATCACCGATAACCAAATCAACTTTGTCATCCATTATTTTATTCACACTCACTTGAATCATCGCCTTCTCACCAATGACATCCACTGCATTGCCCACTAAGTTTTGCAGCGCCGTCATCAACGCATCCTTATCACCAATGACGGCCAGGCCTGGTAGAAGTGCATCAAACTTAATTTGACTGTTTGAAAGCTTTATCTGCGGTTCAACGCTTAACTCAAGTTGTTGCATGAGCTCCGTCAGTTCAATGCGCTGTTCACTGCCTTTACCGCCCTGCGCATACTGCAACATATCTTTCACCAACCCTTCCAAATGGTGCA
>CAZVPH010000271.1:0-3033 GCA_964628125.1 uncultured Thiosulfatimonas sp.
AGGCGATATCAGTCGAGTGGCCATTATCAAAGCTGGTGTTCCAGACAGTTTTGACCTCTACACGGGCGACGACGCCACGACAGTGGACTTTATTTTAGCGGGTGGGCATGGTGGTATCTCAGTGACGGCAAACGTTGTGCCTAAGCAGATTCGTGATATTTATGCGCTCGCACTTGCCGGGGATGCCGAAGCGGCGCACGCCAAAAATGCACCCTTGCAAGCATTGCACCGCGATCTTTTTAAAGAATCAAACCCTATTCCTGTTAAGTGGGCCGTCTCTAAGATGGGCTTAATGGGTGGGACTCTTCGTTTACCTTTAACCCCTCTTTCTGAGTGCTATCAACCGGTTGTGTTGCAAGCAATGAGAGACGCGGGTGTGGACGTTTAATTTTTTTAACACATGTAAAGGTGTCTGGGTTTATGCGTCTATATGCAAAAACGGTTGTGATTTCCACGTCATTATTGGCGATGAGTTTAAGTGGTTGCTCGACGATTAAGGGGATGTTCGGTTCTGAAGGAAACTATCGTGATAGCGAAGGTAAGGTTGTTCAGAACTTAGAGATGCCTCCCAACTTATTTAATCCAGGTAGAGCGAAAAGTAACTTGTCCTTGGCCTTGGCTCAAGCAGAACAAGACACCTTAGCGGAGCAGGACAGTTACGACCATATTCCAAACTTTAAAGCCGAGGGTGTTTCAATTCAATCGGATTTGTCTGAGCGCTGGTTAGAGATTGAGTCAACCAACAGTGAAGAAGTTTGGGCAGGATTGAAGCGTTTTTTTGAATCCGTGGGTTTTGTCGTAGCCGAGGAGCGTAAAGACATTGGTGTGATGAAAACCGAGTACCAACAACGTTCAGAACTGGTGCCGTTAAATGATATTGGCCCATTGACGAAATTGCTTAACAGCTGGCGTCCAGAATTGGCGCAAGGCGTTTACGATAAGTACATTACTCGTGTTGAAACCGATGTGACGGGGCAAAAAACGCGCGTCTACTTTAGTCACCACATGCTCTACTCGCCGGATGCGAATGAAGCACGTGAGCTAGGCGACCGCTGGAGAATCAAACCTTACAGCCCGGTTATGGAAGCTGAAGCGCTCTATCAAGCAATGGTCTTTTTTGGATCGAGCAGTGAAAAAGCTTTGGCACAGTTAAAAATAAGCGAGAAAATGGTCGAAATTATTGATGGCGAAGAGTTCCAAGGTCTCTCACTAAGAGCCGACTTAGAGAAGAGCTGGAACTATGTTCAAGCGATGGTCTATCGTGCGAATTGGCAAATAGACAAGGTTCGCCTTGCTGAGCGTCAAATGTGGGTTCAGGTGCCTGAGAGTGCCAAAAAAGAGGACTCCTTCTTTTCCAGTCTGGCTTTTTGGAAAAGCGCGGGCAAAGCAGATCTCCCCGATGTCATCGAGCTTCAGTTGACCACCTCGGAAACGGATCCTACTCAGACCATTTTAAAGGCTAACAGTGCAGAAGATAACAAACCCTTAAACGCAGAGCAAAGGCGTTATGTGTTTGAAAGTCTGGGGCTCTTAGCAGAATAATTTAACCAGATTAAACGCCCTCTTATTTGAGGGCTTTGTTTTTTTGTAAGGGACAAAAACTATGCAGATTATTTGGGGAAATCCCGCACATTCAGAATACCGTCGTAACCAGTTGTTGAGCAGACTCCAAACCGCCGGTGCTATCTCTGATGTGCAGTCACACTACATCTATTTTATAGACGTTGACGGTGCGCTGACCGAGACCGACTTAACGCACTTAAAAATAGTCCTAAATAATTCAGAGCAAGATCAAACCGCTGTCTTGAATGCAAACTCTTGCATTGTGACCCCGCGTTTGGGGACGATTTCTCCCTGGTCTTCAAAAGCAACCGACATCACGCACACCTGTGGCATTCATCGTGTAAAACGGATTGAGCGAGGCGTTGTTTATTTCTTTAAAGGGGTGTCTGTCACCGATAAACGTGCAATGGAAGCCTTAGTGCATGACCGTATGATGGAGCAGGTCTTTCATGAGGTGGGTGACTTAGAAGGTCTTTTCTCACATCAAACGCCAAAGCCTTCCTCAACGATCGACGTGTTAGGTGGCGGTAAAGTAGCTTTGGCAACGGCTAACGCTGAGATGGGTTTAGCGTTAAATGACGACGAAATAGAGTACTTAGACGAGGCTTTTAAACGACTTAAACGTAACCCAGTCGATGCTGAGTTAATGATGTTTGCACAAGCAAACTCAGAGCACTGCCGTCACAAAATTTTTAATGCGGATTGGACGATTGATGGCGAAGACAAGCCTTACTCACTCTTTGGTATGATTCGTAATACTTTTCAAAAAAATCCAGAAGGCGTATTGTCTGCCTACAGCGATAATGCCGCCGTTTTGCAAGGCCCAGCCGCCAGTCGTTTTTTCCCTGATCCGGTTACCCGCTCTTATGGTGCAAACCCTGAGAACGTTCACTTTCAAATTAAGGTTGAGACGCACAACCATCCAACTGCAATTTCTCCCAGGCCTGGTGCGGCAACAGGCGCAGGCGGTGAGATTCGTGATGAAGGCGCTACGGGCCGCGGCTCTAAGCCCAAATCTGGCTTAACAGGTTTTACCGTTTCCAACCTTAATATTCCCGGTTTTGAACAACCATGGGAGCGTCCTTACGGCAAGCCTTCGCGCATAGTTTCTCCATTGGATATTATGATCGAGGGGCCCTTAGGTGCGGCCGCGTTTAACAATGAATTCGGACGTCCGGCCATTAATGGTTATTTCCGAACTTATGAAAACGGTTACACAACGCACGAAGGAGAAGAAATTCGAGGTTACCACAAGCCAATTATGCTGGCAGGTGGGCTGGGGAATATTCGTGAAGAGCATGTTCTGAAAGGGGATATTCCGGTTGGCGCGAAGTTAGTTGTGCTGGGCGGACCCGCGATGCTGATTGGTTTAGGGGGCAGTGCGGCCTCTTCAATCGACAGTGGTTCAGGGTCAGAAGCTCTTGATTTTGCCTCTGTACAGCGTGATAACCCAGAGATGGAGCGTCGAGC
>CAZVPH010000272.1:0-2712 GCA_964628125.1 uncultured Thiosulfatimonas sp.
TTGGGCGCGAAAATTCTGAAAGAACGCGGACTTATCGTGCCTTGTTTGAGCAGCTAGTAACAGAAAAAACCCTGGATGAAATTCGTGAAGCCACTAATAAAGCTTGGGTTTTAGGCAGTGATTATTTTAAAGAGCGAATCGAAAAACAAATGAACCGTCCCGCTGCTCCGAGAAAGCGTGGCGGTGACCGTAAGTCTAGAAAATACAACAACATCAATCGAGTCTGACCCCATTGATATATAGAAAATACAACAACATCAATCGAGTCTGACCCCATTGATATGACCCCATTGATAAACTCCTTACCGAGGATAGACGGCGACGCATAATGTCGCCTGAAAGTTTATACATGAGACTGTCCTGGCTAGGACTCGTTTTAACTGAACGCAAAGATATTTAAATAATCCCCTGTCTATCCAGCCCTGGAAATATCCAAGAGATTGCACCTGCTCTTTGAATGCAGATAGCGCCGCCTTTTTCGAGTGCCATTCTGAATCGTTCACCAAATTCTCCGGCGATTACATTTTCGACGCCTTTACCAATCAAAAATTCAGCGACCTGTATTCCCGCGCTGCCTTTGCCTTCGCCGACAGGGTTGGGGAAAAATTCGAACAGGCCTGTCTCAGAATCGAGAATTAGGTAATAAGGGGCTCGTGCACCACGCTCGTCAACATAGGCATCGGTGTCTGCTGAGGTGGCTGCGACTGCTACTTTCATGATTTTCTCCTTACTCAAGTTTGTATTTGCTGGTTTAGAACGGGGCTTATTAAAGATAATGATTATTTTAAAACTCTGTTACCTCTTTACTGTCATAGTCGTTAATAAAAACTACGTTGGATAAGGGGGTTCGCCCGTACTTGCAGAGTGCTCAATATATCAAGTTAAAAATAGCATTGGTAAGTTAAGCCTATTTTAAAGCCTGAAATTTATAAGGGCTTTTAAGGTATAATAGGCGCCATTAAATTTACTGTATTTTTTACTCAAGGAACTTCCCCTATGCAACTTTCAGAACTAACCGCAATCTCTCCTGTTGATGGTCGATATGGCCCACGTTTGGACAATCTTAAGGCTATTTTCAGTGAGTTTGGTTTGATTAAAAACCGGGTGAAGGTTGAGGTTTTTTGGTTGCGCATGTTGGCGAATCACCCTGGGTTTCCAGAGATTCCAAAACTCAGTGCGGAAGCCGAACAGTATCTCTTTAAACTGGTGGATGAGTTCACTCTTGAGATGGCGCAGCGCGTTAAAGAGATTGAGCGCACCACCAATCATGATGTCAAAGCCGTTGAATACCTGATTAAAGAACATTTTGCGGGCAATGCCGAGTTACTGGCGATTGCAGAATTTGTTCACTTTGCGTGTACCTCAGAAGACATCAACAACTTGGCCTATGCGTTAATGCTGAAAGATGCGCGTGAGTTTGTCATTATTCCTGAGATGGATAAGTTGATAAACCGTGTGGTTGAGATGAGTGTTGAGATGGCGGATATCTCAATGATGGCGCGTACGCACGGCCAACCGGCTTCCCCAACAACGGCCGGTAAAGAGTGGGCAAACGTCGCCTACCGTTTACAGCGCCAGGCCAAGCAATTAATGAATGTGCAGATCATGGGTAAAATTAATGGCGCAACCGGTAACTATAACGCGCACTTAGCCTCTTACCCGGATGTGAACTGGTATGAGTTGTCTGAGACGTTTGTACAGAGTTTAGGCCTGCTTTGGAACCCGTACACCACTCAAATAGAACCACACGATTACATTGCGGAATACTTTCACGCCATGTCGCGCTTTAACACCATCGTCATCGATTTTGACCGTGACGTGTGGAGTTATATTTCGATCGGTTTCTTCAAGCAAAAAACCGTTGCCGGTGAAATCGGTTCTTCGGCCATGCCGCATAAGGTGAACCCGATTGATTTCGAAAACTCGGAAGGTAACCTAGGGATGGCGAACGCGATCTTTGAACACCTGGCAATGAAACTGCCGATCTCTCGCTGGCAGCGTGATTTAACGGATTCAACCGTATTGCGTAACTTGGGCGTGGGCGTTGCCCATACAGTCATCTCTTTACAGTCAACCATGAAAGGTTTGAGCAAGTTGGAAGTTAACGCGCAAGCGATGGCAGATGATTTGGACAGCAACTGGGAAGTATTGGCCGAGGCGATCCAAACGGTTATGCGCCGTTATGGCTTTGAAAAGCCGTACGAAAAACTTAAAGATTTAACGCGTGGCCAGCGCGTCAACAGAGAGATCATGCAAAACTTTGTGGACCGCTTAGAAGGTCTTCCAGAAGAGGCTAAACAGTCACTGCGCGATATGACCCCTGCTTCTTATACTGGTAACGCTGCCTCTCAAGCAAGAAACATTGAGTTGGCGATTACTATGTTAAAAGGACGTTAAACGGTCGTTAAAAGACGTTTAAAGGATCGCTAAAAAACGATCATTAAGACCGAAAAGCACGAAGTTTTTAAGAAGCGGTTAGACGTCCGTTTTAAAACTTCGTGCTTTTTATCGTTGCAGATCTCCAAATCAACACGGCTTGAATTTAGATAACAAATTTCACCTACTCATTTTTTCCTCTTTTTTATCTCGGCGCTTTTTGGCGTCGTGGTTTAAAACCTTTAGAGACTATCTTGAATGATTCAATTTAATGACACTGATTTAAACACCTTTTTGAATGAATTCTGGCAGAAAAAACCTCTGGTGATTCGCAAT
>CAZVPH010000272.1:2722-3027 GCA_964628125.1 uncultured Thiosulfatimonas sp.
GTTACCGGATTTTGAATCGCCGGTTTCAGCAGAAGAGCTGGCGGGATTATCGCTGGAAGAAGAGGTCGAAAGCCGCATTGTGATTCAAAAAGGCGAGCAGGACTACCAACTTTTAAAAGGTCCGTTTACCGAAGAGACCTATCGAACGCTGCCCGAGAGTCACTGGACGTTGTTGATTCAAGGCATGGATCGTTTGTTGCCGGAAGTCACCGATGTGTTGAATGACTTTGATTTTTTACCGCGTTGGCGCATTGATGACATTATGGTCAGCTACGCCACCAAAGGCGGTAATGTTGGACCACATT
>CAZVPH010000273.1:0-2976 GCA_964628125.1 uncultured Thiosulfatimonas sp.
ATCGTCCATTTTAAAACCAAGCAGGCCTGGTCAAATTAAAACGGAGCTGGGTGAGTTACCCAGATAGTCATACCTAAACAACTGTGCCTAAATAGCTGTACACAGGTCGTTATATCTGAGCAGTTATATTGAAGTGGCTCGACTATTTATTTAGATGCGTGCAACTAGATTCGACCAGGCCTTTACTCTTTCTGGTGGACTTTACTGTTTCTGGTGAGATTATGTCTTGAAGGTATAAGACATTAAAGCGGTTCGGATCTCTTTCAGAACCGTTTCTGGAATCATGAGCTCGTCGACCCCATCTTTCTCATAATCACGCATTTCGTCACCACGATATGCACCCAATGAGATCTCTGCCACCATCGCATTGGCAATTTTAATCATCGCCACCATCGCTCTGACTCGATCATTCTTAATCTGAGCGCACTCTGCTTTATGGTGCAGCATGATGGCGCTTAACATATCGATGGGCAGACGCCACTTTTTAGCAATCAGCACGCCAACCACCGCATGATCTGAGCCATAGGTCTTCTGCTCTTTATTGACCACAGAGAGCGGCATCGACATAGAGTTTCTAAAAAAAGGTTCGTAGGTCGCCTCGCTTTTTGCCGCCAACATTAACGCACCTGAATTATGAAACAATCCAAGCATATAAGCCTCATCCCGCGTCACGCCCTGGACCCATTCGGCTAGGTCGGACATGCAAAAAGCGATATCGACACTGTTGTCCATAATGTCTTTGACCAAGCCTTTAGTGCCAAACATGTTTTTTAAGGCAGCTGAGACCACAAGATTGTAAATATTGTCTGTACCCATCACGCTTACCGCTTCACGAATTGAACCGACCGGTCCACGAGTCTTAATGACAGGCGAGTTTACGATCCGCATAACCTCACCGGAGAGCGTCGTATTCATCTCAATAATTTCTGCGACTTTGGTGCTGCTGCAGAACTTACTTTTGACCTCTTTTTCCAGAAGCAGTACTTCGTGCGGAATTTCAGGGATTTTATAACCACGAATGGCCAGCATCGCACTGCGTAATTTTTCTTCCATGCTTCAATTTCCAACTCTAATATAAATTTCGTCTAACATCAGGGCTTCACGACCTAGTACGTCCGTAGCTCACGTATGGGCATTTTGGTGATGCATTTTGATGGTCCATTTTAGTGATATTAGCTACTCATAACGGAATAGACATCTTCACTGCTAACCGCCCTAAAATGCGAACAATAAATCTGTTTATTATACTGTTTTACCGCGTGAGACTAACGCCAATTTCTTTGAGAGTCGATTTAGGCTCACTCTCAAGCAACCACTGTTCAAATAAAGGCCACACTCTTTTCAGGATAACCGGCTGCGCCGTGACATTTGGGTGAAGTCCATCGGCTTGCACAAAATCGGGGTCCTCGACGACTGTTTCCAAAAAAAAGGCGTCAAACAGAACTGGATTAGCATCGGCAAGAGCTTGATACATCGTTTGAAACAACTGATCGTAGGCGGGACCGTAATTGGTTGGCAAGCGCACCCCTAATAAAATCACCCGACACTCATTGTTTGCCTCAACACAGAGATCAATCATCTGCTGCAGGTTTTGCTGAGTGGCTCGCATATTTTGCCCTCGCAACGCATCATTTGCTCCCAGTTCCAGCACCAGCAACTGTGGGCGATGTTGTTGCATCAGTGCCGGCAACCGTTGTTTACCGCCACTGCTGGTTTCACCGCTGATACTCGCATTGATGACCTGCACATTAGACGACTTTTTTGCCAATTTTTGCGCTAACAGCGCCACCCACCCTTGCGCTTCGTCCATACCATAAGCCGCGCTTAGACTGTCCCCAAAAACCAACCAAGTCGCCTGTTCTGTCTCTGCTGAGCGCTGCGCACTGTTTTTAAGCTTATCTTCAGCATTATTAAGAGAGTTACCTTGCGGATTGGCCTGGCTTTGAATAGGATGGAGACTCGTCCCTAAAAATAACAAAAGCCAGACAAAATGCAGAACAATATGCCCAACATTAGGCCGAACATTCAGACGCCCTCGCTCCAAAAACCGATTCTTACGCTTACAAATGTTCACTATCAAATTCCTTTAGATGAGGGATGTTTGGATATATTAAAAGCCTGCCAGCTTACTGTCCAGCCGGAAGAGACTCTAGCGATTGTCGGTCGCTCTGGTTCTGGTAAGTCTACCTTATTAGCGTTGATGGCAGGTTTGGATACACCCACTTCAGGCAGCATCGAGTTGTTTGGTCAAGCGATTGAGTCGCTTTCAGAAGATGCGCGTGCACGGCTTCGAGCGCAACAGGTTGGGTTTATTTTTCAAAACTTTCAACTCATGCCCAGCATGAGTGCGCTTGAGAATGTTTTAATGCCTTTAGAATTATTTCAAGTCGCCAATGCCAAACAGCTAGCGCTCGACGCTTTACAACAAGTCGGCTTGTCGCATCGTGCGCAACACCGTCCTGCTGAACTTTCGGGTGGCGAACAGCAGCGTGTTGCAATTGCACGCGCCTTTGTGACCAAACCTAAGATTCTCTTCGCCGACGAGCCAACAGGGAACTTAGATGAAGAGACGGCCATTCAGATTCAAGAACTGTTATTTGAACTTAATAAGCAACAAAAAACCACTTTAATCCTGGTCACGCACGACCCTGTTTTTGCCCTAAAATGCGATCGAGCGGTGCAATTAGTTCACGGGCAATTACAGCCCTACACCTCAAACCCCGCCATTCAGGACAACCGTTGATGACTACTTTTTGGCAAGACCTGCTCACCGCCTCTAAATGGTTTGGTCGCAGCCTTAAGCGCGGTGATTGGCTGTGGCTGATGATTGCAGTCATCCTCGCCAGCAGTACGGTAACTCTAGTAAAACAACTGGGCGACACGGTTCAACAGAGCATGTTGCGCAAAGCCGCTGAATCTTTAGGCGCAGACTTTGTAATTCGTAGCAGCCGCCCTATTGAGTCTACTTGGTCGCAA
>CAZVPH010000274.1:0-2960 GCA_964628125.1 uncultured Thiosulfatimonas sp.
GATAATCGATATGCGAGTTTCTACCAGTCAGTTCCACCATCAAGGGTTGAGTTCAATTCAGAAACACCAAGCTGATCTCTTAGAGACCCAGCTTAAAATGAGCACCAAGAAGCGGGTGAACGTGGCCAGTGATGACCCGGTCGCCACCAATCAGATTCATTCATTAAAAAGTACTATGAATACGCTGGATCAATACGCCAAAAATGGTGCCTATGCAAAATCACAGTTAATGTTCGAAGAGACAGCGATAGCCGATTCGATAGGGCAGCTGCAACGAGCGCGCGATCTCGCGGTGCGGATGTCTACTGAGACCTACTCACCTTCAGACCGAACCGCGGCCGCGGCCGAGGTTGAACAAATTATTCAACAAGTCCACGGCATGATGAATTACCGAAACTCCGAAGGCGAGTTAATTTTTGCCGGCAGCAGTGTCAATTCTGATATGGCGTTTGTCGAAGACCTGGGTAACCCTGGATATTACGCCTATATTGGCAGTACCAATGCCGGTGCATCTGAAGAACCGCAAGCCAATTATGGCTCACGCTTTGTGCAAATCGGTTTTGATGCCAATAATCGCTTGTCGGCGGATGACCAAGGAGATTCCAGTCGTGTCCGCATCAGTGATAACGGCGATAAGGTGTTTGGTGTGACGACCACTACTACTTTTACAGGCACACCGGATTCGAATGTGCTTAACGTTTTAGTCGAGCTTAAAAATTCGTTGGCGAACGGAGATAAGGCCCCTGATGGCGTTCTGGATGACCTGTTAAGTGGCATCAAGCAACTTACAGAAGTGCGTGCCGAAATCGGGGGGCGTCAAAACCGAATCGAGGCTCAATACGATGCCGGTGAGACGTTTAAAATTGCTTTAGAGGAACGTCGAATGAACTTGGAGGACATGGATCTTGTTAAGGGTGCGACTGATCTGACGAGAAGTGAAACCGCCCTAAACATGGCACAGCAGGTTTTTATCCGAGTCCAAGGCATGTCGTTATTTGATTACTTTAGATAACCTTTAGGCGGCACGAATCTTATGTGATGAGGGCTCTGGCGTGTTATTCCTGATATGTTTAAGGGAGGTTAGCTGCGCTTGAGATCCTCCAAGCAGGAGCGGCTTGAACCCTTCTAAGCCCCGGCTGGCCGGGTTCTCTAAGCACGTTTGCTAAACTGGCCTCACTTTTGCTAAAAGCCCCTTAAATGGGGCTTTTTTGTATGAGCCATGCTAACGTGAGGCGTTCGTTGTGAAAACAGGCAGTGTAAAAAATCAGGTGGTGAAAGCACCCTCTTCTTTTCCAATCTTATTGGCCGTCGGCTTTGGTTTGATGTTGATTGGCAGTTATTTATCCAGCTTTCAAATCTGGTTGACCTTTAATCAGCCTGTTGAAAATGCCATAGTAAATCAAATGGTTAGCCAGAGTGGGATTCGCTCTATTAGCAGTAACCAAACCAGCAATCGTCCAGCCGTTGAAGCAATGACTGTTTTTGTACCAGCCGTTACGCAGCCTGTATCGGCCACAGATACAATGCCAGAGATCGCTTTAAAAACGGACTTAGGAGTGGGGTTAAAGACAGGTTTGGAGGCGGATTTAGAGAGTGTCAAAATCCCGTCAACAGAAGTCACCAGGCCTGGTCACTCTGATGCCGCGTCACTTTCAGTCGCGAGTGAAGGGGTAGAATATGCCAACGCAACTTATTTAGACTCTTCCTACCCAGTGTTCATTGAGTACCCGGATGAATTGATTTTGGAGTTTCCAGAAGCTATCGCTTCCAAAGAAAATTTAAAACGTGCAATCAGTAAAGTTTTATTGAGCAGTCTGCCGGTGGATCCGCCTAATTTACTCAATGTGGAACCTATCAGAAGCGAACATAGACCGTTTTATTATAAAAAGATTCGTAACCAAAAGGGACGAGCGATTCGTTATCCGGTAGAAGCCACTGTTTACGCTGATTTTTTATTGAAAAATCACACCAGTGAAGTGCAAGATTCAGGCGTTAAATACACCACAGTACACATTCCATTGTCTGAAAATAAATTGCCACTCAACGTCGAAAAATACAAAAACTGGGTAGAGGATTACGCCACCTTGTTTAAGGTGCCGGTCGATTTAGTGTTCGCCATTATGGAAGTTGAAAGTGCCTTTAATCCGCACGCGGTGAGTAAATCCAATGCACTGGGGTTAATGCAGTTAAAAGCCAATACTGCCGGACGTGATGTCTATCAGTTGGTAGACGGTAAAAAAGGCGAGCCTGCAAGAGCAGAATTGTTTGATGCGCAAAACAATATTCGCATGGGCACCGCCTATATGGGCCTGTTAAAGCATGAGTATTTGCAGGGCGTGCGTAACTTGGAAAACAAAGAGATGCTGTCAATTTCCTCTTATAATGGCGGAATCTCTAAAACACTTAAGTTGTTTGGCAATACCGCTGAAAGCGCAATTATACGAGTGAATCAGTTGCACCCTAGACAAGTTTATCGTACCTTACGATATGAGCATCAGTCCGACGAGGCCCGACTTTATCTGGATAAAGTGATGAAAGCCAAAAATCGATACCGTGATTTATTAGATTTAAACGTGTAACGATCGACTCTCGTAGAGTTGATAAAAAATTCTCCAGCGATTTAAAGCTGACAAGAGGTGAGTATGTTTGACGATAAAAGCATTTTAATCACAGGTGGAACGGGTTCGTTCGGGCATCGATACGTTGAGACACTGTTGGCGCGATTTAATCCTAAACGAATCGTTATCTACTCACGCGATGAGTTGAAACAGTATGAGATGCAGCAGAAATTTACCTCGAGCAAAATGCGCTTTTTTATCGGCGATGTTCGAGATGCGGATCGCTTAAAGCAAGCGATGGCGGGCATTGATTACGTCATCCACGCGGCCGCGCTTAAACACGTCCCCGTTGCGGAATATAATCCAATGGAATGCATTAAAACCAATATTATTGGCGCAGAA
>CAZVPH010000275.1:0-2957 GCA_964628125.1 uncultured Thiosulfatimonas sp.
TAACGCATAGCCAATGTGCAGACCGCCCAAGTTAAAGGTTTTGCCAGGCGCGTTTAAAGTGACGGTAATCTGCGCTATTTCAGACGATAAAGAGGCGATCGGTAAGTGTCGATGTCCGGGATAAACCAAGTCTGAATGAATTTCGTCCGAGACAATGGTGACGCCATGTCTTAAACAGATGGTGGCCAAAGCCAGCAATTCTTGTCGACACCAAACACGCCCGGATGGGTTGTGCGGATTACAGAGTAAAAAAAGTTTAACACTGTGTTGAATGACTAAGGCTTCAAACGCCACAAAATCAATTTTATAACGAAACAGATCGTCGGTTCTTTCAAGCACAAGCGGCGCCGTGATTAAACGGCGACCATTGTCTGTGGGCGCTGATAAAAAAGGCGGATAAACCGGCGGTTGCACCAAAACCGCATCGCCCACTTGCGTAAAGGCGGCCACGGCCATGTGAAAGCCATTGGCAACGTTGTGCGTAAAGACAATGTGAGATTTTTCGATCTTGTAGTCATGGCGTTTTTGCCAGTCAATAATCGCTTGATACAGTTGGTCAGAGGCAACGGTGTAACCAAGCAGCGGGTGCTGCAAACGCTGCTGTAACGCTTGGATGACAAAGTCTGGGCAGGGTAAGTCTAGGTCCGCCACCCACATGGGCAGTACCTCTTCTGTGCCAAACAATACTTGACGCGAAACATACTTTTCAGCATCTGTCCCAGCACGCGAAAGTGGTTGGTTTAAGTGGTAACTGTCGAGTAAAGAGCTTGCCATCGGTTTACGCCTTTAAATATCTTTAGGGTGGGCGAGATCGCTTTTAACCTTGGCCGGTACGGCAAACGTGGGCCTCTTTAAAACAACCAGGCCTGGTTAGTTTGCTGGGCGTTTTTTCCATAGAGTGACTTGTGACACACTGTGTTGAAATTTACGCTGGGTTTCCCGAATCACGAAGGGGAGGTCAGTAGGCGTGTTTACCCGTTCAAATTCACGGTCTAAAGCAGCGTGCAGCCCTTCTAAGGTGGTGACGTTTTCACCGGTGTGTTCATCTTTATAGCCTCCCAACCAATTGGCTTTCGTCGTAAACTCTTCCAGCCATGTATAAGGTGAAGCCAGTAACAGTAAGCCGCCAGGATTTAGGCGGTGGTGAATCTCGGTTAAGAACTTTTTAGGGTCATACAAACGGTCTATTAAATTAACCGCAACCACCATGTCGTAGCCGGTAAAAATCGGTTTAAGATTGGTCGCATCCTGTTGAAAAAAAGTACATTTATGTGCCACCTCTTTTAAATCAAGCTGGCTTAAGCTCTGTTCTTTATAATCCATGATATCGCCTTCGATTGGACGAGTATAGAGGATAGAGCCCTGCGTTTTCATCTGATTTGCCACTTGTATAAAGCGTGCCGAAAAATCCAAGCCGACCACCTGGTCAAAATATCGCGCCAATTCAAAGCTTGCACGACCCACTGATGATCCTACCTCCAGCACCGAGAGTGGTCGAATGGCGGTATGGCTGCCGTCCTGATGTACAAAATCAGGATCCTGGCAAATGGCTTCAATCGCAAGTGAGGCGTAGGCTTTTGCAAAGTTTGGCACATTAAAATGGGTTTCACCGTAATGAAAGTCGCAATATTGCGCGACCGAGACATCGGTTTCATAAGTTGAAAAATGCGTTTGTACTGGCGCTGCAGAGTTGATATAACGAAACCCCGCGTGTTGAAAAAAGTGGCGGCGGAAAGCGTAACGTGAGCTTTCAGTCATCTCATTGCCGGTCGAAATCCAGCTGCCCCCTTTAAATACGTTGTGCTGATTATCGAAAGTTGGCGTTGTAAAATCGTCGTAGAGTGGGTGAACTTTAAACCCTTCATAGGGATAGATTGGGGTTTGCGTCCACTGCCATACATTGCCAATCACGTCATAAAAGCCCGCCGTTTGATGTTGGTCTATCGGTATTGATGAGGCAAATTGCTGTAAGTTAATGTTGGCTAACTCAATCGATTGATCGGCTTGAGTGTGTTGGCGCAAATGCAAATATTCATCTTCGCTGGGTAGACGGATCGGTTGTCCAGAGTGATGACTTTTCCAGTTGCAGAAAGCGGTAGCCTCCAAAAAATTAACCTCCACAGGCCAATCCCAGGGCATCGGGATCTCATCGGTCATGCAGCGCAACCACCACGAGTGCTCCTTTTTGAACCAAAACGTCGGGTGTTTTACAGGACTGAATTGACGCCATTTTTCACCTTCTGGGTCCCAGAATTCTGCACGGTCATAACCGCCCTGTTCCACAAACTCTAAATACTCAAGATTAGAGACCAAAAAAACAGCCGCTTTAAATGCCGATACATTCGCTTGATGAAATCCATATTCATTGTCCCAAGCATAGCGAGTGTCGCCTTGTGCATCCTCACCCTTAAAATCGATTGTTACTGTACCTTGCGGAATGTCACGCAGCCGGTTGTTAGGAACCTCATCTGTCGAAAGACGACGATTCGGCGAGACCGGAAAAAGCGGGTGGGGGCGCACAAACTCAATGGGCAGTTGGCGGATTAAAACCGAAGAGGTCTCCAGGTGAATGCGCTCATGCTCAATCCCCATCATAACCGGCCACATAGGGCTGTTCCAATCGATCGGCAGAGTAAATTCCACTCGATCGATCAGCTGATTTACTGCCGTATTTACCTTTTGGCGATAGGCGCTCACCTCTGAAACACTCGGCCACTGATAATGAGTGTCGTTTAAATCGTCCCAGGACATTTCATCGACCCCGATGGCGCATAAGGACTCAATATTTGGATCGATTCGATGCGACAGTAACTGAGCCAAAAGTAATTTATTGGTAAAAAAAGTAGCGGTGTGACCAAAGTAAAAAATAAGTGGATGACGCAGTGCGCAGGGACGTTCATAGTAAGCTTGCTCATTGGCAAGTGTTTCAAACAGCGCTTCGTAACTGGCTTGGGTCT
>CAZVPH010000276.1:0-2905 GCA_964628125.1 uncultured Thiosulfatimonas sp.
TATGATTTTGAGGTCAAAGATCATGTCGACTTAACCGAAGCGCGTGGTTGGTACGACAACGACGCCGCCGTTAAAATTACGTCTGGACGTTTTTCGGTTTTAAAAGGGCCGCTGGCGAAAATGCAACGCGCTCTGACGCAGTTTATGTTGGATACCCACGCAGAACACGGTTATGAAGAGGTTTACGTGCCTTATTTGGTCAATCAAGACAGCCTGCGTGGCACAGGGCAGCTGCCTAAGTTTGAGGCGGATCTGTATAAAATCAGCAAACACGAAGAACACGACACGCGTGACCGTGAGCTGTACTTGATTCCAACGGCAGAAGTGCCGATTACCAACTTAGTGCGTGACGAAATTTTAGAGGAGAGCAGTTTGCCGCTTAAATTTGTCGGTCACACACCTTGCTTCCGTTCAGAGGCGGGTTCTTATGGGCGTGATACCCGTGGGTTGATTCGTCAGCATCAGTTTGAAAAAGTTGAGATGGTGCAAATTGTTCATCCTGATAAATCACTTGAGGCGTTGGAAGAACTGACCGGACACGCTGAAGTGATTTTGCAAAAATTGGGTTTACCGTACCGTTTAATGGCACTTTGCGCGGGTGACATTGGTTTCTCATCCGCCAAAACGTATGATTTAGAAGTCTGGTTGCCAGGGCAGCAACTCTATCGTGAAATTTCCTCCTGCTCGACGTTTGGGGATTTCCAAGCCCGTCGTTTGATGGCACGCTTTAGAACAGGGCAGGAGAAGCCGCAGCTCGTCCATACCATCAATGGCTCAGGCTTAGCGGTTGGGCGTACGTTGGTGGCGGTGGTCGAAAACTACCAAAACGCAGACGGCACCATTACCGTGCCAGAAGTATTACGTCCCTACATGGGCGGTGTCGAGAGCATCTAGCCTGGTTAAGGCCTTATCTCTCCTTCAAAGAGCAGGCTAAAATAAAAGTCAGCGTACTCTGGAGAGGAGTTTAAAAACGACCAGGCCTGGTCGTTTTTTTATGCCTGAAATTCAAGGCTTGCTTAAGCTTAAGGGTGTGACGAAAGGGAAAGATTGGATGAGATAAGTCGTAAAACTTTAAAGAAAAGAACAGGGTGATCGTATTAAAGGGTAGGTGAGTCTGTTTTGTGCTTTCTGGTCAGCCTGAAAATTCAGCGTTCGGTAAAGTCAAAGTAAACCGCTTCAAAGTCCTGAATTTTACCGTTCTCAATCCCAATACCTTCCTCGGTCAATAACGCAACTTTACGCTCTGATCCAAAGGCATAGCCGCCCAAGCGGCCATCACTGTTTACGACACGATGACAGGGCACAGTAACAGGGTTTGGGTTGTGGTTCATGGCATTGCCCACCGCTTGATACGCTTTGCAATCTAGCGCCTCCGCAATCGCCTTATAGGTCGTGACGCGGCCTTTCGGAATTTTAAGCAACAACGCATAACAGCGTTCATTAAAGCTTAAGTGATTGTTTTGATTAGAGTTCGTATTCATGGGTTTGAACAGGCCTGGTTAATTGAATAAATATTACACAAATTTTGTATAAACGCCTTGCAATAATATTCCAGACCTCTATAATACGCAACATCAAAACAAGGTGGACTGGCTGAGTGGTTGAAGGCGGCGGTCTTGAAAACCGTTGTGGGTTTGTAGCCCACCTGGGGTTCGAATCCCTAGTCCATCACCATATTTTGAGAACCCCATGCAAGGCACGTCCTTCATGGGGTTTTTTTATGCCTGCGATTTAGCAAATTACAAATTAAGCTTAACAGTACAAACCATAGACCATTTAGTATTGTTTGCACCTCTGCGCACTGTGTTGATGGTGTTTATAAAATCTCAGGCGTTGTTTGAGCTAGAAAACAAAAAACCGAGTGGCTTATGCAAGCAACTCGGTTTTGATTGATAGGCCTGATCATGGATCGAGCAGTGTTTTTTCTGCCGAATCACAATACTGATTATTTCGCTTTATAACTGTAAGGCGGTGGATCTGAAGCGTACTTTTTCAGGTCGATCTGTAAGGTTTTGACTTGGTTTTGAATGCTGAGCTGCTGCTCGGTTAAGAGGCGCAGTTGGATTTTTAGCTCACTTAAACTGGCGCTTAGTGTTTTAGAGTTTCCTGAGTTTACGGAACCGTTGGTTAAACTCGCTTGAAGCTCTTTGAGGGCTTTTTCTTGTTTTCTTACCAGCCAGCTAATGTCATTGAGCTTTTTAACGTGCTGGGGGTCTAAATTGCCTGTATTCGCGCCCGCAAGGGCGATGGCTTGTAGTTTTTGTTGCTCGGAGAGTATCTTCTCAACCAACGTTTTAAGTTCAGAGTACTCAAGAGGAGTGTTGATGGCTGTAGACGCAGTGGCCAGTGTTGAGTCCGTATGCGTTTCACTGGCGTTAGTTTTGCTGTGCGCTGCAGACTGGTCAGGCTTCACCTCTTTGGCCGAGGTTTCGATGGCCGTGTTTCCTGCAGCTTTCTTAATAGTTTCTTTAACGCTCTCTTGAACATCATCCGCCGCCTGTTCGCTACTCTCAACGCTTACGTCATCGATTAACGGGGTTTGAATGCCAGTGGGTGCGCTATTCGATGCGTTATTGGGTTCGAGGGCGTTTGAAGTTGGCAACAAAGCTTTTTGAGAGGAGGGCGTTAGATTCGCACCGTCCCTTAAACGAATAATATCTGCAGCCATCGCCTCGATTAGTGACGACAGTTCATCGACCTTAACGGTTATTTTTTTGCTCAATAAATTGCTTTCTATCTGAATAATATCCAGCGTATCGCCTTTGAATTGGCTGCTTTTTTGGCTGGTTTCGTAAAAGAGATAGCCAATCACACTGAGGGCAATCACGTTGGCGGCAACCGATCCGATTATTAAGGCTGTAATGGTTGATTTTGCCGATTGCAGGTCTTTAGCGGTCGTGCGAAC
>CAZVPH010000277.1:0-2900 GCA_964628125.1 uncultured Thiosulfatimonas sp.
GGTCGGATTTGACCTCCCTTTAAGAGTGGGTTGCTTAGTCCGGCTCAACGTCAGCTCAACCGCGCAGACGTCTTTGGTAATAGTGGAACCGGCGCCAATAGTAGCGCCTGAGCCAATGGTCACAGGGGCAATCAGTTGCGTGTCGGACCCAATAAAGACGTTGTCACCAATCGTGGTTTGATGTTTGTTCACGCCATCGTAGTTACAAGTAATGGTGCCTGCGCCAATATTCACGTCAGAGCCCATCACCGTATCCCCCACATAACTCAGATGACTTATTTTAGAACCTGTGCCAATTTTTACATTTTTGGTTTCCACAAAATTACCAATCTTGGCATGCGCGGCCAACTCTGACCCAGGACGTAATCGGGCGTAAGGGCCAATCACACAACTCTCTCCGACGACAGACTCTTCTAAATGGCTGAAAGGGTGGATGACCGTATTGTCAGCGATCGCGACGTTTTTAAGAATGCAGTGCGCACCTATCTGCACATTTTCACCTAAAGAAACATTGCCTTCAAACACGACATTGACATCTATCAACACATCCTGTGCCACCGTTACGGTGCCGCGGATATCTACTCTATTCGCATCAACCAAGGTGGCACCCTGATCCATCAGTTTATTCGCCAGAGTTCGTTGATATTGACGCTCTAAGGCTTGCAACTGACGTTTATCATTCACGCCCAGCACTTCCATCTCTTCAATGGGCTGTGCGGTCTTAACTGAAAAACCATCTTTGACTGCCATGGCGATAATGTCGGTTAAATAGTATTCGCCCTGAGCATTACTGTTGCTGAGCGCGGACAGCCATTTTTTTAACTGACCGCCTTTGACTGCCATAATCCCAGTATTGACTTCTTTAATCAATAACTGCTGTGGTTGTGCATCCTTCTGTTCGACAATCGCCTGCACCTCGCCTTTGAGATCACGAACAATACGCCCATAACCCGTCGAGTCGGCAAGTGTGATCGTCAACAACGCTAAAGGATGTTCTGCCGTCACTAAGGAAAGCAGTTGCTCTAACGTACTCTTCGCGGTTAAAGGCACATCGCCATAGAGAATTAAAACGGTATCACTGTCGGTGTAAAACTCATTTGCCATCACCACTGCATGGCCGGTACCCAGTTGCTGTGCTTGCATGGCAAACCGTATATTGGTTCCAGTCACTTGCGACTTAACCGATTCTGCGCCGTGACCAATCACGGTTATGATCTGATCACACTCAAGCTGCTGTGCGGTATCAATGACGTGTTGCAACAGCGGTTTCTGCGCAAGAGGTTGTAATACTTTTGGCAGCTTAGAGCGCATGCGCGTGCCTTTACCTGCGGCAAGAATGATAACGTTTAAAGCCATAATAATATCCTAAAATGTCTTGAATTTAATATTGTGTAGGAGGCAACAATCCATAAATAAATAACCAATACGTGAGTCAATGGTCATTAATTTAACGACTGGTTTAATAGTATAACGCTTAACGGATTAGCTGAGTTTGATTGTGTTTAGGCCTTAAAATCGCACCTATTAAATGCCGTAACTGTCGGGCACAAGACGATTAAAAATCAATGGCTGGCAAAGCAATGGACGAAAAAAAAGCGCCCAAGGGCGCTTTTCTTATAGAAAGATAACGTTTAAGCCATCCCAGTCTTATGCAAACGATCGCGTAATTTTGAAATCGCTTGAATTTGAGCAACGGCTTCGGCAAGTTCAACCTGCGCGCGCACAATATCAGTTTCTGATTTTGCATTTTCCATTGCTTCAACAGCACGTTGTTTCGCAGCATTTGCTTGAGCTTCATCCAGATCCGCTGCACGTACTGCTGAATCAGCAAGCACGGTAACGACTGTTGGTTGAATTTCAATAATGCCACCGCTAATGTAGAAGTGCTCTTCTTCATCACCGTTTAAAACACGCACAGTGCCAGGCTTTAATTGGCTTAAAAACTGGGTATGATGAGGCAGGATACCCACTTCACCATCGGCAGCCTGTGCAAAAAGCTTCTCTGCTTTACCAGAAAAGATTTCTCCCTCTGCACTAACAATATCTACTTGCATTGAGACTGCCATAATCCATTACCCTTTATATTTTTTAGAGTTCTCTAAGACTTCATCAATGTCGCCAGCGTACATAAATGCCTGCTCAGCAACATCGTCAAGTTCACCAGAGATGATCATTTTGAAACCACGAATAGTTTCTTTTAATGGTACATAACGACCATCTTCACCGGTGAAGACTTTAGCAACGAAATAAGGCTGAGAGAAGAAACGTTGCATCTTACGCGCACGCGATACAAGGTTACGATCTTCTTCAGACAACTCATCCATCCCTAGGATAGCGATGATGTCTTTTAGCTCTTTATAACGCTGAAGCGTCTGCTGAACACCACGTGCAACATCATAATGCTCTTGACCAACAACCAGTGGGTCTAACTGACGTGACGTTGAGTCCAATGGATCGATGGCAGGATAGATACCTGTTTCAGCGATCGCACGGTTCAGTACAACCGTCGCGTCTAAGTGAGCAAATGTCGTTGCAGGGGCTGGATCCGTCAAGTCATCCGCAGGTACGTATACCGCTTGGATAGAAGTGATAGAACCCGTCTTAGTCGACGTAATACGCTCCTGAACCTGACCCATCTCCTGTGTCAAAGTAGGCTGATACCCTACCGCTGACGGTAGACGACCTAACAGTGCAGATACTTCTGTACCGGCAAGTGTATAACGGTAGATGTTATCCACGAAGAACAGGATGTCACGACCTTCGTCACGGAAGTATTCTGCCATGGTCAAACCAGTCAAAGCAACACGTAAACGGTTACCTGGTGGCTCGTTCATCTGACCGTAGACCAGCGCAACTTTATCAAGTACTCCAGACTCTTCCATCTCGTAATAGAAGTCATT
>CAZVPH010000278.1:0-2891 GCA_964628125.1 uncultured Thiosulfatimonas sp.
TTCAGTGCCGCGCTTCACTTCGCAGTAGATGGCGAGTAGACACGCTAAACAGACTAAACTCGTTAGCAACAAGGAAGAGGTGACATCCAAGAGTATTGAAGAACGACCAGGCCTGGTGGTATTTTTTAGGTAACGCTTACCAAGCAAGCCTGCAAAGATAAAAAAAGATTGAACTCTATTTTAAAATACGTTGTGTGTTTTGCTTGAATACAACCTCGGACGCCGGAACCGGACGACCGAATAGATAGCCTTGTATGTGAATGCAGCCATTCTCTTTTAAAAATGCCAGCTGTTCTTCTGTTTCGACACCTTCCGCAACCACCTCTAAGTTAAAGTTTTTGGCTAAGCCGATGATGGTTCGCGTGATGGTGACATCGTCTGGATTGCGGGGCAGATCTTTAATAAACGATTGGTCAATTTTAAGCTTATCAATGGGCATGTGTTTCAGTCGAGAGAGTGAGGAATAGCCTGTCCCAAAGTCATCGATTGACAGGCGTATACCCAGGGCTTTTAGCTCATTTAAGACTGTAATATAACGCTCTTCACCCATTAAGGTACTTTCCGTAATCTCAAGCTCTAAAAACCGAGCTTCCAGCTGACTATTTAATAAAGCATTCTTGACCGCCGGTACAATGTTTTTATGAGAGAGCTGCCGCCCCGAGATATTAACGGCGATGTGTTCAACGTCCGCGCCTTGAAGCAACCACTCTTTCATTTGATGGCAGGCCTGGTTTAAAATCCATTCACCTAATGGAATGATCAGCCCGGTGTCTTCAGTTAATGGAATGAAACGATTGGGCGGAACCAAGCCCATTTCTGGACTTTGCCAACGAACCAAAGCCTCTGTGCCAATTATCTTACCGGTTAACACGTTTGTCTGAGGTTGATAATGCAAGACAAACTCGTCTTGTTCGAGCGCTTTGCGCAACGCGGTGTTTAAGTACATCAGCTCAAAGTTTGCCGTGGCCATCTCTTCTGAGAAAAACTCAAAATTATTTCGGCCCTGATCTTTAACACGATAGAGCGCGGTGTCGGCTTTTTTGAGCAAATCAACGGAACAAGTTCCATCGTCTGGGCTCATGGCAATGCCGATGCTGGTGGTGATTCTAAAATGATGTTGCTCAATGGACATGGGACGCGAGAGTTGATCCAATATTTTTTGCGCAACCAGCACCACGTCCTGAACACTTCGAATGTCCTCCAACACCAAAACAAACTCGTCACCACTGACTCTGGCCACGGTGTCTTGCTTACGACAGATTTTTTTGAGGCGTTTCGCCACGATCTTTAAAAGTTCGTCGCCCACAGGGTGACCAAAGCTGTCATTAACCTCTTTAAATCGATCCAAATCGATAAATAAAATAGCGGTTTTTATGTTTGAACGCGTGCTGCGTTCCAGCGAGTGCGTCAGGCGGTCTTCCAATAAAAGACGGTTTGGCAGTTTGGTTAAGGCGTCATGGTGCGCCAAAAATCGTAACTCATCTTCCGTTTTTTTAATGGAGCTGATGTCGGTAAAGACGGCAATATAGTTGAGCACTTCGCCTTGCGCATCTTTGATGTTGCTCATGGCCAACCATTGTGGGTAAAGCACCCCGTCTTTACGTCGATTGGTAATCTCGCCTTGCCACTGGCCTGTTTTATGCACAATTTCCCAAAGCTTATGATAAAAATCAGGGCGGTGCAGTCCAGACTGCAAGAGTTTTGGGGTTTGACCAAGCACATCCTCTTTGCTGTAACCGGTGATGGTTGTAAACGCAGGGTTCACATCTAATATACGGAACTCAGGGTCGGTAATTAAGATGCCTTCGGCAAGATGGCTAAAAATAGAAGCGTATTGCTGTAGTCGCAATTCTTTTGCATGCTGTTCAGTAATGTCCAACAGAGTGCCAAAAAACTGGGTTAAGAGACCTTTGGCTGAATACTCTGCTTCAACTAATATTTTAGCTCTACGAATCTCACCACTGGGTAAAACCAAACGACACTCAATGGGTGCGGATCGGCCACCGGGTTTTAACTGTAAGAGCTGTTGTATGTAAATTCTGTGCAGTTGGCGGTCCTCTGGATGCAACCATTTAAACAACGTTGAATACTTGAGTTGGCTTGTTTTAGGGCGTGAGAAAATTTGAAACATCTCATCCGACCAGGTCATGATTTCGCTTTCTACATCAAGCGTCCAGCTGCCAACACGAGCAATTTTTTGTGCACGATTTAATTCTCGAGTGGTTTTCTGAAGCTCTATTTCGGCAAGTTTTTGATGAGTAACGTCTTGGATTGTGCCGATACTTTTAACTGGCAATCCATCTTCGTCATAAGTGGTTTCACCATGCTCTTTTACAAACTTAATCTTGCCGCTTTTAAGCAATAAACGGTGGGTAATTGTGTAGGTCGTGCCTTGATCGATCGACTCCTCAAATGCCTGAACCACCTGTTCAAGATCGTCAGGGTGTGTCAGGCTAAAAAACAGCTCATAACTCGGTACAGTCGTGGCAGGGTCACACTCCAATATTCTGAAGGTCTCGGGAGACCAGAGTATCTCATTGCTTAGAAGCCTGGATTCCCAGCTGCCAATTTTGGCCATGCGCTGTGATTCATTTAAAAGTGTCTGAAGTTGATTGCTCCGCTTTTCAGCTTCAAGTTCTCTTTTTAGGGTATCTACATCGTTGTTTTTCTTCTGGAGTCGTTGTTGTAAAAACTCGATTTGACTGCCACGTAAGCTCTGCACTACATCATGACGTGTGAGCAGGCCGACTAATTTTTGCTCATGATCCACCACGACCAAACGCCGAATGTGTTGTTCATCCATTAAACGGATGGCATCCGAAACAAGGGTGGTGACCAAAATAGTGGTGACCGGTGAGCTCATCACCTGACGCAGCTGTGTGGCGTGTTGT
>CAZVPH010000279.1:0-2862 GCA_964628125.1 uncultured Thiosulfatimonas sp.
CGCGCTATTTTCAAAAGAGAGTGGTCTATTTTTTAATCCCATTGGCGTTGTTGACCGCCTGGATCTCATTGTTTGTCACGCCTTGGAGTTATAAAGCCGAGCGCCTTATGATCAGTGAAGCGCAGACGGTGACACCGGTTTCGGGGCTGGTGTCGGGACGTTTTAATATATTGCCGAACGATGCGGGCGTGCTCTACACCAAATCAATCTCTAAGCGCGGCGAGCTGACCAATATTTGGATTCAACGCAATGTTCACACTCAAGACGCAGAGCAAGATCTGATTTTAGTCGCACCGCAAGGCCATTTTGAATGGCTAAACGAACGCTTAGTGTTGGTGTTGGAAGAGGGGTACAGCTACACCGGAATGCATCAAAGTCGCCAAGCGATGCCGGGTGAGGACGGGGTTCAAGTTCAGCAATTTAAGCGACTTGAAGTATTGATTCCCGAGTTGAGCTCAAAACCGACCAGGCCTGTTAAGTATGAAGTTGAGACGAGTGTGCTGTGGGCGTCGGATTCACTGGAGCATCAAGGACTGTTGCAGTGGCGATTAGTGACGCCCATAGGCGTGTTGGTGTTGGGGTTGATTGGTCTAAAAATGAGCCGAACCGGGCCAAGGGAGGGGCGCTTTGCAAAGATGTTTTTTGCTTTGGTGCTCTACATTATTTACAACCAGCTGTTAATGGTGGGGCAAAATTTTTTAACCGACGGCAGTTGGCCGGCATCTCTGGGCTTATGGCCCGTGCCGATTCTGTTTTTAATGCTGGCGTTGGTGGATTTTAAACAGCTGAATCGACGACTCTTTTACAATAAAAGCCGGAACCAGGGGGTGAATAAAGCGCTGAGCAACTCTGAAAGCCGAGCGGTGAATAACAACCGGCCGCCCAGCGAGCAAACGAAAACACGTCCAGACGAGGGGCAAAACAAATTACCCGATGAGGCCGAGAGATGAATCGAATAGAGCGTTATTTGGCGCAAATTGTGGTGAGTTACACCCTGGTCGTCATGTTGGTTTTACTGGTGATTTTTGGTTTTTTCGAATTTATGAACCAACTCGGCAGTTTAACGGAAACCTACACCTTGGGGATTGCCTCTCTGTTTACGCTGTTAAAACTGCCTGTTTACAGCTATGAGATTTTTCCAATCGTATTGGTCATCGGCACCTTGATGGGCTTGGGCAGTTTGGCGAATCAGTCCGAGTTGACGGTGCTGCGCGTGACCGGTTGGTCGATTGCGCGAATTTTATGGGCAGTGTTAAAAGCGGCGCTGTTAATGTGGGTGGTGATCGCGGTGGTGGGTGAATGGGTCGCGCCTGCCAGTGAAGCTTACGCAAAAAAAGTACGCGCAGAAGCGTTGCACAAAAGCTTCTCAGTTGGTTCGTCGGACGGGCTCTGGGTAAAAGACGCCGAGCGTTATATTCATGTTGAACGGGTGGTCAAAAGCACCGAGTTGAAAAACATCACCATTTACGAGGTCGCCGACGGCCAGTTGACGCAATTGTCACAGATTAAACAGGCGCACTATGAAGATGGCGACTGGCTGTTTAAAGGGGCGGTGCAACAACAGTTGAGTTTTGTCGAGCGCAAGCGGTTGTTAAATTCAAACTCAAGTTCCGGGTCAGAAGTAGAGCTAGAAACAGACTTAAAAACAGGGCCGGTCGTAGATACAACTCCTGCAGAATCCGCTGAGCCTTTGCCACCCTTGTTGCAGTTAAAGACCACGCACGCAGAAAATATGGCGACAACCTTTCCATTTAAGCCGACCGATTTGCAAAATTTAGACATTGAAACCCGTTATTTAAGCGCGTGGAATCTCTACCAATATATTCAGTTTTTAGAAGCGAACGATTTAGAAGCCAGTCGTTTTGAACTGGAGTTTTGGCGAAAAATTTCCATGCCTTTATTGGTCATCGCCATGATCGCGATTGTGTTTCCGTTAATTTTTGGCTCTATCCGTCAAGTGAGCATGGGGCAACGCGTCTTTTTAGGAGTGCTGTTGGGAATGGGCTTTTATCTGGTCAATCAGTTGGTGGGCAACCTCACCGTGGTCTATCAGTGGCCGGTGATGCTAGGCGCTTTTGCGCCGGCGATCATTATATTATTGACCGCAGGCGTTTGGTTGCAGAGAAACCGTTAAGGGGATCGATCATTAAGTCACATTTGAGGCGCATTAAGTCTGTATTAAGTTGACGTCAAGTGAGTCCTAATAAGTCACCGCTAATAAGTCGTCGCTAATAAACCGCCATAAATAATCACTCAAAACCGAAGCGTCCTTTTTTAAATACGCTTCGGTGCCACTCAGTTCTGTTCATTTCTGTTCAAGTTAAGTCGTCAAATCTTATTCATACACCTTACTCGGCAACCAATTGCTGCAGTTTATACACGCCTTGCTTGCCGCCCAGCGCCTGTGCAAGGTAGGGCAGTGCTTGTTGCATCTCTTGCCACAAGGTCCAAGGCGGGTTCACCCAGATCATGCCACTGGAGGTCATACCACGTTCAATGGTGTCCGCCTTCAGTCCCAGTTCAAACACTTGAATATTACGAATACCACTGTGTTTGATCGCTCTTAACATACGTTCAATTTGCTCGCGTTTAACCACCGGATACCAAATAGCGTAGGTGCCAGTTGCAAAGCGTTTGTGTGATTCAACTAAAACTTCAACCACGCGTTCGTAATCCTGTTTAATCTCATAGGGCGGGTCAATCAGGACCAGTCCACGACGCTCTTTAGGTGGTAGAGCGGCGATGGCGGTTTGAAATCCATCTTTAGGGAAAATCTTAATGCGTCGGTCGAAAGCGAAGTTTTGCGTGAGGGTTTGCTGCTCTCTCGGGTGCAGTTCGCACAGGCTTAGGCGGTCGTGTTCA
>CAZVPH010000280.1:0-2847 GCA_964628125.1 uncultured Thiosulfatimonas sp.
CGCCCCCTGAATTATGAGTAAAGTAGCCTAATGACATACTCGATTGATAAACCACACGATTTGATCGCTGATTTAGCGGATGCCAAAGAGACCCCAAAAAAGCCGTTGCACACTGAAGCGGATCACACTAAAGCGGACGCATCTGCAAACTCAAGGCTAACCGATGCAGATACACAGCTGCCTGATGCCTTTAAAGAGAGTGAGACCATTGAAGACATTGTCGCCCATGAGTTAGAAACAGGGCTTGATGACCAAGCAGACACAGACGCCAAAAACAATGCCGAACAAAGAACCATGCAAAATGAAGTACGCGATGCGCTCGATCACGCCTTAATCATGGTGGATAGCAATCAAGATGAGCAGACGTTAACGAATGATCCTAGCGTCGTCTTTGGCAGCACAGACAATGAGGAAGAGAGCATTCTACCCAATGAGATTTTTTTATTACCCGTCAAAGAACGACCTTTTTTTCCGGGACAACAACTGCCCATTCTGCTCAGCAAACAGAACTGGAACGAAACGTTTAAAGCGATTCGCAAAGCTAAGTGTCGTTACATAGGGTTGGTGTATGTGGATCGGGAAGAGCACGAAAAAGCGACGCCTGATGACTTTAGCCACATGGGAACCTTGGTTAAAATCCACGACCCAAAAGTTAAAGAAGATTATATTCAGCTGATAGCCGAAGGAATTCAGCGTTTTGAAATCACCACCTGGCTCAGCGAATCCGCGCCTTACCGCGCGCGTGTTCACTATCCAAAAGACATTGCCAACGCGACTGCCGTCGAATTTAAAGCGTATGGCTTAGCGATAATGAACGCCTTTAAAGAGCTTCTGCCGTTAAACCCTCTTTACAGTGACGACCTAAAATATTTTTTAAACCGCTACAGCGCAAGCGAGCCTTCGCAACTCGCCGATTTTGCTGCAGGACTGACGTCAGCTGAAAACAGCAAATTACAAGATGTGCTTGAAACTCTTGACCTAGTCGAACGCATGGAAAAAGTGTTAAGGCTCTTTAAGCAAGAGATTGAGATCACAAAAATCCAATTCAGCATCCGCGAGCGGGTTGAAGAATCGCTTTCAGACCACCAGCGAGAATTTTTCTTACGTCAGCAACTGCATGAAATTCAAGAAGAACTCGGCATGATTAAAGACGATCAAACGCTGGATACCGATCGTTTTTTAAAGCGCATGAAAAGCTTATCGCTGTCACCAGAGGCTCAGAAAAAAGCCGATGAAGAGCTGAATAAACTTAAAATCATGGACCCACAATCCCCAGAATACAATGTGGCGCGCAACTGGTTAGACTGGCTAACGCAATTGCCTTGGGGCAAATACAGTAAAGACAAGCTGGACCTTAAACGTGCAAAAAAAGTTCTCGATAAAGGTCACGATGGACTGGAGGACGTGAAAGATCGTATTTTAGAGTTCTTAGCGGTCGGCACTTTAAAAGGTGAAGTCGCAGGGACTATTATCTGCCTAGTCGGTCCGCCGGGTGTCGGTAAAACTTCGATTGGCCGCTCCATTGCAGACTCGTTAGGCCGTAAATTCTATCGATTTTCTGTCGGCGGTATGCGGGATGAAGCCGAAATAAAAGGCCATCGTCGAACCTACATTGGCGCCATGCCGGGTAAATTTATCCAGGCGTTAAAAGAGTGTGAAACCGCCAACCCAGTGATTATGCTGGACGAAGTTGACAAGATTGGCAGCTCTTACCACGGCGATCCCGCCTCTGCGCTGTTGGAAGTGCTAGACCCAGAACAGAACCATGAATTTCTGGACCACTTTATGGACGTGCGTTTTGATCTGTCGAAAGCGCTGTTTGTCTGTACTGCCAATACCTTGGATTCGATTCCTGCTCCCTTACTAGACCGAATGGAGGTCATTCGTTTGTCGGGTTACATTACTGAAGAGAAGATTCAAATCGCTCGACACCACTTATGGCCCGCTCTCTTAAAAGAGAGTGGTTTAACGCGCGCCCAAGTGCAAATTACCCCAGCAGCCATTCGCCACGTCATCGAAGGCTATGCACGTGAATCTGGTGTGCGTAACTTAAAAAAGCAGCTCGCAAAATTGGTGCGTAAACTGGCGGTTAAATTTGTCACGACCGATTTACAATCGACCCGTATTCACGTCAATGAACTGGAAGAACTGCTCGGTCAACCGCGCTTTACCAATGAAAAAATCAATCAACAAATCGGCACTATTACGGGCTTGGCCTGGACCTCAATGGGCGGTGTCACCTTAACAATTGAGGCCAGCCGCGTGCACACTTTAAACCGGGGTTTTAAGTTGTCGGGACAATTGGGTGAGGTCATGCAAGAGTCGGCGGGAATCGCTTACAGTTTTATCTCCTCCAATTTAGACAAGTATAAAGCTGACCCTGAGTTTTTTGATAAAGCTTTTGTTCATCTGCATGTTCCGGACGGCTCTACGCCAAAAGATGGCCCCAGCGCCGGCGTAACCATGGCCACATCCCTGCTCTCTTTGGCGCGTAATGAGTCCATTAAAACCCCATTAGCCATGACTGGCGAACTGAGTTTAACCGGCATGGTACTCGCGGTGGGCGGGATAAAAGAGAAGGTGATTGCGGCGAAAAGAGTGGGGATTAAAGAACTAATCCTACCCGAGGAGAACCGTAAGGATTACCAAGAATTACCGGGCTACCTACAAGAAGGCATGCAGGTACATTTTGCAAACCACTTTGATGACGTCGCTCGACTGGCCTTTAACATTCGTTCTAAATCGGCCGCATTAAAATCGTATCAGATACGCCAAGAAGTTGCCGCAGCCACTCTTAAAGAGAGCGTGGTTTCTGGTGGTACGCCGTAGCCTTACCTGAATAAGCAG
>CAZVPH010000281.1:0-2845 GCA_964628125.1 uncultured Thiosulfatimonas sp.
AAGCCCACCACTCTCTCACCCTGGTCGGTAAAAACATGCACCACAATCACAACGGTTGTATCGTTGTAGCTGGACGCTAATCGAAACTTCTCTCGCAAATCAATGATGGGCACAACCATGCCACGTAAATCCACCACTCCTTTTACAAAGCTAGGAACATTTGGCAAAGGACTGGGACGTTCCCAACCGCGAATCTCTTGAACACGGAGAATCTCAACCGCATACTCTTCGCTGCCAATAATAAAAGTTAGAAATTCTTTACTTGATTCTGTCACGTTTTGTCTCCGCTCAACAAAAATCTTTGTCTGTTATTTTGTCTGTTATATAAAGCATTTACTGCTTTTTTTAGGCGTTCTTCTAAGTGTATAATCTGAAGATTTTAGAGCAATTTCGTCCAAACCCTAAAGCGCTTTAAAACCCAGGTGCCAGATGAAGCTGAAGCATTAACGCTGTCAGCTCCCAATATTACACCAGTTTTCTTAGAACTCAAATAGGAACTCAACAGGAAAACCAGCCTGATTCACTCCTGCGACACTCGCACGAAGCTGCATCTTAAGCTGGTAGATTACACGCAGCCTCTAACCACGAGAGGGGACTGAATGGTGTAGGCTCATGTCGTTTTAAACTTTCCAAAGCATTAAGATATTTTGCGTTCCCACCTTGCTACTGTATCATCTATGCATCGTTAAAAATTCAAGGATAAGACAATGAGTTCCAACACCACACTAGACCCACAGTGGCTAGATTTTCTAACTGCACAAAACGCTAAATTTGACGAAACGGGCAAAGTCGTCACCTTCGGCCAGGCTGAGTTGGAACGTTTTTTGATAAAAAATGGCCCCGTATTAACCAGCTTAACCCATCAATCGTTGCTCAAAGTCACCGGCAGTGAAGCAGAGGCTTTCTTACAAGGGCAACTTACCAGCGATCTAAAAGAGGTGACGCAAACCCAGGCTCAACTGTCCGCTTACTGCGACCCGCAAGGCCAAGTACTGGCTCTGTTTCTAGTCTTTAAGTATCAAGGGGACTTTTACCTGAATTTTGATGGCTCAATAAAAGAGCCTATTCTTAAGCGCCTACGGATGTTTGTCATGCGCGCTGACGTTCAATTTACCGACGTCTCAGACACTCTTATTCAAGTTGGATTTGCCGGTGAATTTGGCGATTTAGACATTCAGCGTCGCTTAAGCACCAAAGTAAAGGATGTCTACGAGACCGGTTACATTGACATAGACGGCATGCGGGATGTTTGCGTTATCAAAGTACCCGGCCCCTACCATCGCTATGCGCTATTTGGACCGGCTGACGAAATGATGGAAGCGTGGAAAAACTTACGCAACAACGCCGACTTAACCAACTCTTATGACTGGAACTTATTAAACATTGCCGCCGGCGTGCCAGAAGTGAACAGTGGCACTACCGCTCAATTTGTCGCACAGTTTTTAAACTTGGATAAACTGGACGCGATAAACTTTAAAAAGGGCTGCTTTCCAGGACAAGAGATCATTGCACGAATGCATTACCGTGGCAGAGTGACTCGACGCATGTTTCGCATCCGATTTGAAGAAAGTCTGGAGTTAAGCGCCGGAGAGACATTGACCTTAAAAGATAACAATGAGAGAAGCCACAAACTCATTGTCATCAGCGCACAGGCTGATATTTTTAAAGGCACCCTCTGTTTAGCCGTGGGCACTTTAAAATCGCTAGAAGCAGTAGAAGGCGATTTAATGAGCGAATCCGGAGGTTCAGCCACACTAGAACCTCTGCCATACTCGGTGACCGACAGCGAGTAAACGTTTATAGCCTATCGCTTAACAGCCTCTTCAATAAAAGTCATTAATAAACAAGGCGGTAAGTATGACCAGGCCTGGTCATACTTACCGCCTTGTTTGATTTTGCCTTTTAGCTTCTCTTCATCATTCGCAGCACTTATCGCCTACTTTAAAGCTGATAGACTTTATCGCCCGAATTCACCGCTTTAACCTTTGCATCGATCAACCTAACCCGTTGCCTACTTATTACCTGCTTGCTTCCTGCTTTTGAAAGTACTTTTCAGTTACACAGAGGTTTAACTTATGCATAAGCAACAACAAAAAACCCCGTAAAAACGGGGCTTTGGTGGCAATTGGTGACAGTAGGTTTTAGGCGGGACGCATGTGCGGAAGTATTAGCACTTCGCTTTTATGTGGCTGATTTTTAACAAGTTTGTTAATTTATACTTGTCTTGCTGCCTGCCTAAGTACCTGCTTCTAAAGCGAGGTGCTTTAATGGGTTTTTAAGTGGCTTGGGCGTGCTTCATTGTAACATTTTATGCGTCGGCTTCAGCTTCTTCGTCTAGTGTCTTGGCTTCAATACTGGTCCGGTACCCACTGCCGCCGATCGAGTGGGTAACGCTTGTTATGTAGAGCACGGTCCCGTCCATATCGGTATTAAAACCTTTTAGCCGTAAGCCTTTTTTGCTGACGATATTTGGGTTGCCGGGCATTTCAAGCTGTGCGCTGGTGGCCTGCTCGTTAATTGTTTTATGCTCAGCCTTGGCGCTTTTTCGGGCGTGAAACTGGTTGCTAAAAGTTTGTTTTACGTGGTACGCATTGCCGACCTCTGCATCAGTAAAGCCTTTGCCGTCATAAGCTTCGACCGTTGATGCAAGGCTGTTTCGGTCGTGCCAGGTTGCGACGACGCTGTCGTAATGCGCTTTGTCGAACCACGTGATTCTAAAAGCTGTCAGCTGGCTAGGGCTGATATCAGTGATGCTTGAGGTTTTTCCTTTTACTTTAAACATCAGCTTGCCGTCTTGTATTGTGCCCTCTGCTCCGTACTCTCTTGCGAGCCGGGCGATAAGATT
>CAZVPH010000282.1:0-2823 GCA_964628125.1 uncultured Thiosulfatimonas sp.
TTAAAACCGCGGTTGAAAAACGTGATGGTGACATGAGTATTCTGTTCTCAGGGGGCTTTGTCTCAGATCCAATTGATGCCATCTCTTTAGGGATTGCATTGATGTTTGGTACCGCAGGTCTACCGCATATTTTAATGCGATTCTTCACGGTTCCGGATGCTAAGGAAGCTCGTAAATCTGTCTTCTACGCGACAGGTTTTATTGGCTATTTCTACATCCTGGCGTTTATCATCGGCTTTGGTGGGATTGCACTGATTGTCGGCGGCGAATACTTCTCGGATGGCGCTTTAGTAGGTGGCAATAATATGGCTGCAGTGCATCTCTCGAGTGTGATTGGCGGTGATTATTTCCTAGGCTTTATTTCGGCCGTTGCATTTGCCACCATTTTGGCGGTAGTGTCTGGGTTGACGTTAGCAGGGGCATCGGCGATTTCGCACGATATCTATGCCAATGTTATTAATAAAAACGCCACTGAAAAGCAGGAGACCACGGTTGCACGTACTGCAACGATTGTGATCGGCGCTTTGGGAATCATCTTCGGGATCGCCTTTAAAGATCAAAACATCGCGTTTGTGGTGGCATTGGCGTTTACTATTGCGGCCTCTGCGAACTTCCCTGTGCTGATTTTGTCTATGTACTGGAAAAACATGACCACACGTGGCGCGGTGGTTGGTGGACTGCTCGGCTTGGCCTCTGCGGTTATTATGGTGGTCTTAGGACCGGTGGTGTGGACTGAGATTTTAGAGATGGGGCCAGCCATTGTGCCGTATAAGTTCCCAGCGCTCTTCACGGTCATTATTGCGTTTGTTGCGATCTGGTTTTTCTCGGTCACCGATAAATCGGTACGTGCTGCGAAAGATAAAGAAGGCTTTGAAGCGCAGTTTATCCGTTCACAAACGGGAATTGGTGCAGAAGGTTCTTCTTCGCATTAACCACTGTTAGTCAGAGGTTAATCTAAAGAGGGGCGGTTACTTTGTAACCGTCCCTTTTTTTATGTGTAAAATAAATCAAGATCTTTGCCTTGGTTTAAGATCGTTTAAGACTATTTAATGCCTTTATAAGCCAGTGATTAATGAGCGAAATTGGTTATCTCCGTCTATATTGTGAGCGTTAAGGCACCAAGAGTAGAGAGCAGACGAATAAATATAAAATGAACAGGCGAGCTGACAGCACGAATTGAAAACAGACACACAAAGGATGAGGTGAGTCGATGGCGATTGAACAACAAGCCGATTTTTTACAACAGATACCGCCTTTCGAACGACTTGAGGCCAGCACACTGATGCACGCGGCACTCACTATGGACGTGGTTTATTTTCCCGCAGGTGAGCTGGTGCCTTTGACTGTTGAGGTCCCTACGAAAGAACGCACGCCATCGAGCAATTATCTCTATTTTGTGATTAAAGGCAGCATTGCGGAGGAGCGAAAAGAGTTACGAATAGGACGTTACCATGTTCGAGGTTATTTTGGGGAACACGCCATTTTAGCAAGCCAACAGAGTGCGTTAAATTCAGACAGAGAGAAGCGCGCTCAAGTCAGTGCCAGCGACTCAGTGTTCAGAGTGCTGGAGGAGGCGATTCTCTATCGAATGCCCGCGGAGGTTTTTTTGGGGTTGCTTGAAGCGTCGGTTGAGTTTCAGCAATATTTTAATGCCAGCATTGTTGAGAAGCTCAACGCCATGCATCAAGCCGTTCAGGCGATGACCTCGACCGAGGTGATGATGGACACCGTCTGCTCCGCCCCAATCTTGCCTTTAGTGATGGTTAATGATGCAGAAACCTTGCAGACCGCAACCCAAGAGATGGTCAAAAATAGAACCGATGCCTGTGTGGTAGCACTCTCAACAGGCGCTTCGGTCGGCGATGAGCGTCAAAAACCGGTGTTTGACTATGGGATTGTAACCTCAACCGATATTCTTCGACTGGTTGCCAGTGGTCAGACCGAACTGTTGCATCAATCGTTGGCGGATTCAAATCTAGCCAATGCGCCTTTGCATACGGTTCACCAATATGACTATCTGTTTAACGCTCTGTTAAAGATGACACGATTTCAGATTGACCGCCTCGTCGTTAGAAGCGACACAGGCCTGGTCGGTTTTTTACATCTTAAAGATCTCATGAGTCTGTTTGCCAATCAGTCCGGTTTGGCGCTGCTAAAAGTTGATCAAGCGACCTCGGTTAATGACTTACGAGCGGTGGCGCAACAAGTTGAGCTGTTGGTTGAAAACTTAAACCGCAAAGGCATCAAAACCCATTACATCGCCAAGTTGGTGAATGAACTGCACCGCAAGATGATTCAGAAACTGGTGCAGTTTTTTCTACCCGAAACGTTGCACTCTCAAGTCAGTCTGATTGTCATGGGCAGTGAAGGTCGCGCAGAGCAGGTGGTGCGGACCGATCAGGATAACGCCTTGCTGTTTGCGGACGGCTTGTCGGAGCAAGAACAACAGCAATTGTCAGAGTTCGCAACAGCGTTTACTCAGGCGATGATTGCGATCGGCTTCCCACCTTGTCCCGGCAATATCATGTTGTCAAACCCCGTGTGGCGACAGTCAATCAGCCAGTTTTCAGAACAGCTGCGCGGTTGGTTTGATGAACCGAGTAGTGAGTCGTTTATGTATATCTCAATTGTGTTTGACGCCGCACTGGTTCATGGCAATGCACAGTGGCTCTCGAATATTAAACACAGGCTGCAACAGCGGGTGACGGATAACCCACTTTTTTTACGTCACTTTGCCAAAGCGGTGTTGCAGTTTGAAACACCAGTGAGCTTTTTTGGCGGCCTGCGCACCGATAAAACATCGGGGATAGAGACGATCGACCT
>CAZVPH010000283.1:0-2788 GCA_964628125.1 uncultured Thiosulfatimonas sp.
GGTCAAGCCCGAGGATGACGGATTTGACGGCATTCCAGGCACTGCTCTTTTCATTAATCATTCACAATTCAACATTCAACATTCAACATTCAACATTCAACATTCAACATTTAACCCTACTCTTTAGAGGAGGATTTATGCGATAGGTAAAGTGCGAGTGACACCATCATGATGGCCAGTGAGTAGTAAAGAAGCTCTAATGGTCCGGTTGGTTTTAGAAAGATCGCTTGCTCAAAAAACATCACGATTAGAATGATGATAATCACTTTCGCCAACTTATCTTTCAAGTCGTCTAAAGAATTGATCGTTAAAATTTTACTGGTGTCTTTGCCACTTTTTTCGGCGGCCTCAATTTGAGAGATAAACAGCTCATACATACCCAGTGAAAAAATTAACATGATGGCGCCCAGCAGAAACCCATCGACCGCTGCCACCGTGTGTGCGACGGTTTGTGATTTCAGAAGTGCTCGGCCAGCGTCGTCTAGTGAGTGATAGTTGGCGAGATGTGAAATGGTGTAGAACACGTCGATGGCGGTGGTGTAAAACACCGCAAATGCAGTCAGCAAGCTGGCAATGACGGCGACGAGAACAACGTAACGACTGTTCCACAAAACCGATTCAAACGCCCTTTCACTGATCCCTTGTTTTTTATACGCCTGCGGAACTTGGCTTTCGACAACACTCTCTGCAAGGTTTTCAGCGCCTTGCTCTGGGTCGGCTTGATGAGACGACTTGGCGGTTTCAGACGACTGTACCGCTTTATGCACTTCTGGATGGCTCTCTGACATAGTATCACTCCTGACTTAAACTTTATTTATTTTGAATGGCTTTGCCACTGTCTGCACGCGGAATGGTCTCGATCGTTAGGTTGTGATTGGTGTAAATGCAAAGATCGGCGGCGATGTGTAACGACTTCTCGACCACATCACGTGCGGAGAGTTCGGTATTGGCCATTAAAGCTTGAGCGGCTGCGTGAGCGTAACTGCCCCCAGAACCGATGGCGATGAAGTCATCTTGCGGTTCGATGACATCCCCAGTTCCTGAGATGAGCAGCATATTGTCTTGGTCGGCGACCAGCATCATCGCCTCAAGCTTTCTGAGGGCGCGGTCGGTGCGCCACTCTTTGGCCATCTCAACGGCGGCGCGCATCAGCTGGCCGTTGTGACTTTGCAAACGGGCTTCGAAACGCTCAAACAGGGTAAACGCATCAGCGGTGCCGCCGGCAAATCCGGCGATGATTTGCTGGTTGTAGAGCCGACGTACTTTACGGGCATTGCCTTTCATAACAATGTGTCCCAGCGTAACTTGTCCATCGCCGCCAATGACCATTTCGCCATTGCGTTTTGCGCATAAAATCGTGGTTCCGTGAAATGACATTTTGTAAATCCTTTGGCTTGATTGGCCCAGTTTTGCAGCCTAAATTGGCTGGATCTAACGTGTAAGAGTGCAGACTATTTTAAATGAAAACGTCGGGCGATTCGATAGGATTTGGCTTTTCTTCTGCTCTCGACCTGCAACCGTTTTAAAACGCTTTGTTTGCCTATCCGCTTACTTAAGAATCTGGCTTGTTCTTTTTTGCTCGTGGGTGTGCCTGGTCGTAGACGTGCGCCAGGTGTTGTAGATCAAGTTTGGTGTAAATTTGAGTGGTGGAGAGGTGCGCGTGACCTAGAATCTCTTGCACCGCGCGCAGGTCGCCACTGGACTCTAACACGTGGGTTGCGCAGGCGTGTCTTAAACGGTGTGGCGACATTTTGGTGGGCAGACCGGCTTGCAGCGTGCGTTTATCCAGTTGATTTTGAATGGAACGAACGCTTAAACGGCCGCCACGTTGATTGACAAACACCGCCTGTTCGCCAGAGTCGGCGAATTGGGCGCGAATTTTTAACCAAGCCTCAATCGCTTGCAACGCCTTTGAACCCACTGGCGCAAGTCGCTCTTTCATCCCCTTTCCCAACACCCGAACCCAACCAGAGTCCATCTCATCCAAGCCGGGAGAGAGGTCTAAATCGGCGCACTCTGATACGCGCAAGCCGGCTGAATAGAGCAGTTCGAACACCGCTTGGTCTCGGACATCTTGCCAGGTTTCCAGGGGGTGTTCGAGTAAACGCTGCGTCCAATCGACGTCGAGACTTTTGGGCAGAGGCTGCGGTTGTTTGGGCGCTTTAATGCCTTTGGCGGGATTTTTGAGCACTTGGTTTTCAAACAGTAAAAAATCGTAGAAAGAGCGAATCGCCGACAGTTGCCGTGCAAGCGTTCGGGCGCTGATGCCACTTTGAACTCGAAAAGCCAGGAAAGCGCGAATGCTCTCGGAGTCAATCACTTGCCAATCAGTAAAGCCTTTTACCAAGCCCATTTGATACTCTGCCGCGGTTTGCGCTGGCTCAGAGTGACCGCTTATGTCGGTCTCGGCCAACAGCTCTCCGGAAAGGTAAAACCCCAAAAAAGATTCGATGTCTCGCCGGTAATTAGAGACCGTATGCACCGATTTGTTCTGCGTTTGCAGGTGTCGTAAATAGTCGTTTAATCTCATAGCCGGCCTGCTTCTAGTTTGAGTTTGGTTTCTAGCGTTATCCACCACGCCACGTACTCGGTGCAACTCTTTAAAACAGATGATTCAATTTAGCGGTCACCAGTTCGGCCATCATTTTTAAAAAATAGGTGCCTAAGCTTGGATGAAACCGATCGGTTTGACTGCCCAGCGCCAGAACCCCCCAAACTTTCTGATCTCCTAAAGGCAACACGCAGACCGAGGTGATGGCGTCTTGAGTGTGAAAAAGTCCGTTTTGCC
>CAZVPH010000284.1:0-2784 GCA_964628125.1 uncultured Thiosulfatimonas sp.
GCCTGGTAGATACAACCATTTTTATCGCGTTTACTTCAGACTCCGCAGCAACAACGTTTTAGCGTCATAAATCCGTCTAAAGATCACAGCATCCCCTCCTTTATCGGGATGATGTTGCTGACATAAAACACGAAACTGCCGCTTGACCTTCTGCTGGCTAAGGCTCTGTCCCTCTAAACCCATCGTTTTTTGTGCTGCTTGTCTTTCACCCTGCTGAATAATCGGCCCAGAAGTACCAGGAATTCCAGCTCCACTCATTTCATCCGTCATGCGTTGCCAAAAATCGTCCAACAGTGCCAAAACATCCTCTTGTTGAGTGGTTAAAAACGCACTGTAATCCAAGTAATAAGCTTTGACTAAATCCTCTTCAACCATCGCTTGACCTAGACCGCCCAACGCCTTCTCAACATCGACATCGCTCAACGAACGTTGTTGTAGATGAATGTCCAGCGTGTGGATGCTCAAGTAACCGTGGCCGTCACGCCACCACTGATCCTGCAAACGATAGAGCAGGTGAAACAGTAAAAAGTGGGCACGGAACATTTTTAACGGATCTAGATCTGGCGCAAACTCAACCAAGCCTTCCGCGAATAACTGCTGCATTAACTGATATTCAGTAAGGGTTGACTGCGCTGTTAAAACTCTCAAAATCAAAGATTCAAACCGATCTGGTAATGGGGGTAATTCGACTGTTTTTGTCATTGTTTTTCTTATCATTGTTCCAGACTTTTAAACCGGCTACTGAATCAGTATGAACCCGCTATTAAGCCAATACTGGGCCACCTATCCTTTTAAGCGCCTAGCTTCTCTTTTAAAAAAGGAGCTACAGCATATCGCTGAATGCGCTGCATGCTTTAAATTCCAAGCGATTGCAGGGTAAATTGTGTCATAAAACGTCAACGCAAACTGAACGTTTCTAAAACAGCAATACTCTTTTCCAAAAAGTTGATTAGGTTCATGCTCTTTAGGCTGCTACTATTATCCAAAGAGATACCGTTAAAATTTGACGTATGACGTATAAATTGTAACGATACCGGCTTAACCACAACGTTTAACGACACTGGATTGAAAGACCATGCAAACCCATTACCCACACTTATTTACCCCCACAAACCTGGGCGCAATTGAGTTGCCAAATCGCGTTATTATGGCGCCTTTAACTCGTGCAAGAAGCGGCGAGGATCATATTCCCACCGACTTAATGGTCGAACATTACGCCCAACGCGCCAGTGGCGGTTTAATCATTGCCGAAGCCACCATGGCGATGGAAGGTTGCAGCGCCTTCTGGAAAGAGCCGGGCATCTATTCGGACGCGCAGATTGCCGCTTGGAAAAAAGTCACCGATGCGGTTCATGCGAAAGGTGGTCGGATTGTGTTGCAAATTTGGCACGGCGGGCGCGCCTGTCACCCTGCGTTAAATCAGGGAAAAACGCCTGTTGCACCCAGCGCCATTGCCATCGAGGACGAAGTGCATACCCCAGAAGGAAAGTTGCCTTACACCGTACCGCACGCCTTAACCTTAGATGAAATTCCAACCATTGTTGAGGGGTTTAAACAGGCCGCGCTGAACGCAAAAGTTGCAGGCTTTGACGGCGTTGAGGTGCATGGCGCGAATGGCTATTTATTGGATCAATTTCTGCGCGACGGCAGTAATAAACGCACAGATCAATACGGTGGTTGTTTGGAAAATCGCGCGCGTTTGCTGTTCGAGGTCTTAACGGCGGTCTGTGAAGTTTGGGGCAGCGATCGTGTCGGATTACGCCTCTCTCTGGTGAACAGCTATAACAGTCAAATCGATAGCGACCCGATCGCTTTAGCCAAATGGTTAAGTGAAAAGCTCAATGCATTTAACTTAGCGTTTCTACACATCATGCGCAGCGATTTTTTTGGAATCCAAAAAGAAGACGCGCTAGCCTCTACGGTTCAGCACTACCAAGGAAACATCATCGGCAATATGGGCTACGACGCCGCAGAAGCCGAGGCTGCAATTGCAAAAGGCGAGCTTAAAGCTGTTGCTTTTGGTGTCAGTTACCTGGCCAACCCAGATCTGCCTGAACGCTTGAAAGCTGGCGCTAAGCTCAACACGCCTAACCCTGACACTTTTTACACCGAAGGTCCTGAGGGATACAACGATTACCCATTTATGCACGAATCCATTATCGAGGTCTAGTTTACTCAACCCCTGAGAAAACAAAAAAGCCCACAAGAATCTACCAGGCCTGGTAGCTCCTTGCGGGCTTTTGATGTAAAGACACTCAAGCGCTTAAATCTTTCAAATCCTTCAAGTCGTTCAAGTCGTTTAAAGTATCTTCGTTATCTTAATAATTTTAACAGTAAAAAATGCCCAGCCTTCTTGAGCCACCGGCTTCTTACCAGGCCTGGTTGTTATTTTTTATCGTTTTAAATCTGGCTTAAAGAGGTGCTCTACCACCCGATTACGCCCCGCTTTTTTCGCTTTATAGAGTGCATCGTCCGCCCACTTTAAAACCGTTTCAGGTGCTTTGTTATTGCGTTGGTTTTCGGCAACTCCCATGCTGACTTTAACCTGAGCCTGTTTCGGTTCGCCTTTGAACGTAAACTCTAAACGCTCGTCGGCAATCGTCGCACGTAAGCGCTCTAGCTCTGGCTTCACCTCTTCAATGCGCCTGCCTGCAAACACCAGAGTAAATTCCTCACCACCATAACGGTAAGCTTTGCCTCCGACAACCGTTCCGAGAATCGACCCCACCATTTTTAAAAACTCATCACCCACGTCATGGCCATAAGTATCATTAAACTTTTTAA
>CAZVPH010000285.1:0-2770 GCA_964628125.1 uncultured Thiosulfatimonas sp.
AGTCGCTGAAGAGAGTGTGCTTTTCTCACCTGCCTGCGCCAGTTTTGACCAATTTGAACATTATGTTCAACGTGGCGAGATCTACATACAGCTGGTAGAAGCGACGCAGTTTGATGGGGCCGACAGAGAGTTTTCAGAAACCTTAACCGCTTCAAAACCATCAACAACATCTACAGCATTAACCCCGAGCGCAGACGAACAAAAAGGGGTCAGCAAATGTTAAAAGAGTGGCAAGAGAGAAGTAAAACCTGGCCAATGGATTACTGGCTTTTAGGGTTGATCATCACTTTATTGATGATCGGATTGATGATGGTGGCGTCAAGCTCCGTCGCCATCAGCGATGTGCGTTACGGTCATGCCAATCACTATTTTACGCGCCAACTGATCTCAATGGGGCTGGGTACTGTCGCTGCTTATATTGTCTTTCAAATCCCGCTTTCATTTTGGGAGGCGCATCGAGGAAAAATATTCCTGTTTGCCATTCTGTTGTTGATTGCAGTGCTTATTTTTGGTCGAGAGATCAATGGCAGTAAGCGGTGGTTGCCTTTGGTGGTGATGAATTTTCAGCCTTCAGAATTTATGAAACTGGCGATTGTAGTCTTTATGGCGGGGTATTTAGATCGACATGCGCTGGCGGTCAAAGAGAGTTTTGAGGCGGTGATTCGTCTCGCTTTGCCGTTTGGTTTAATGGCGATTTTACTGTTGTTAGAACCGGACTACGGCAGTACTTTGGTCATCGCAATTATGATCACCGGCATGCTGTTGATTGCGGGCGCGCCTTGGCGTTATTTTGTGCTAACCGTGTTACCGATTGTTACCATACTGGTCGTGTTGGTGATGACTTCTCAGTACCGAATGGCACGCGTCAGCAGTTTTTTAGATCCTTGGCAAGATCCGTTTGGCGCAGGCTATCAATTGACTCAAGCCTTAATAGCCTCTGGCAGTGGTCACTGGTTTGGCACCGGGCTGGGTGGCAGTATTCAAAAACTTTTGTATCTTCCGGACGCACACACTGATTTTCTGTTCTCTATTTACGGCGAAGAGTTTGGTTTTATCGGTGTAGTTTTTTTGGTGTTGCTCTATTTAGTGATTTTGCACCGCCTGTTTCGAATTGGTCGTAAAGCGACCCAAGCAAACCACTTTTTTGGTGGCATGGTCGCTTACGGGATTGGTATTTGGATTATCCTGCAAGCCGGAATTAACATGGGAGTGAATTTAGGGGCGTTTCCAACCAAAGGACTCACCTTGCCGTTTATGAGTTATGGTGGCAGCAGTCTTTTAATCTTAAGCATCGCCATTGCAGTGGTATTTAGAGTCGATTATGAAACACGCTTTCATCCACGAGAGAAGCGAGAAGAACCGCCTGAAGAGATCCCTAGTTCAGAAAGTACGACTGTTAAAGAAGAAAGTAAAGGGCGTAAAAAAGAACTGAAAGCAAAGAAACCGGTCACGCGTTCGATTCGCAAAATCAAAGCTCGTGTTTAAAATTGTTGAATTGTTAATAACTCGGCGGTTTCGACGGATTTCATTGATATACACATAAGGATGGTTTTTCATGCGTAAAGTTTTAATTATGGCCGGCGGTACCGGCGGGCATGTATTTCCAGGTATTGCTTTAGCTGAGGCTTTAAAAGCGCAGGACGTTGAGGTTGAGTGGCTAGGCACCCTAGGCGGCATGGAGACCACTTGGGTCAAAAACGCTGGAATTCCGTTGCACCAAATTCCGATTAAAGGACTCAGAGGCAATGGATTGGTCGGCTGGCTTAAAGCGCCTTTTAAGGTTAGCCAGGCCTGGTGGTTAGCGCGAAAAATTGTGCAACAACTGCAACCAGATTTAGTGCTGGGCATGGGCGGTTTTGTCTGTGGCCCCGGCGGGTTGGCGGCCAAGTCTCTGGGCATCCCTTTGGTTCTACATGAACAAAATGCCATTCCTGGCCTAACCAATAAACTGTTAGCGCCCTTTGCAACTTTGGTCATCACGGCGTTTGCGCAAAAAAAAATACGTGGCAAAAAAGTAATTCTCCTAGGCAATCCTGTCAGAGCTGGACTGGAGGATCTGCCGGTGGTCGAAAATACACAACCTTGTCACTTATTGGTGCTGGGAGGCAGTCGAGGTGCTTTGTCATTGAATCAAATTGTGCCCCAGGCTTTGGCGTTGATGTCAGAAGAGCAACGACCGATTGTGACTCATCAAACCGGCGCTCAAAATCATGAAGAGGCCATTCAAGCCTATCAAGCCACGGGCATGCGTGCCGAAGTGCTGCCGTTTATTGACAATATGTTTAAAGCCTACGCCAAAGCCGATATGGTGTTATGTCGTTCTGGTGCCCTCACCGTCAGCGAGTTAATGGCGTCGGCTAGACCGGCCATTATGGTGCCTTATCCTCACGCCGTGGACGACCATCAAACCGCGAATGCTCAAGCGTTGGTTGACATCAAAGGGGGTGAAATCATTCAAGAGACCGAGTTAACCGCCGAGATTCTGGCTCAACGGTTGTTGGATTGGTGTCAGGAATCTGAAAAAAGAGCGCAAGCCTCGCAAAGTATTCGCGCGCAGTCTGAGCGTAAAGCGACTGAGAAAATTATTGAACACCTGCTGCTGATTCTCGCAAGGTAGGTGTGTGTCTACCAAATTAAAAAGAAGGAGAAGTTTTGAAAGGTTTAAAAAATAAAAGAGTACTGATCACTGGCGCATCCAGTGGCATTGGCGCTGGCATCGCTAGAGTGTTGGCGCGTGAAGGGTGTGATCTGGTGTTGCACTACCATCGCA
>CAZVPH010000286.1:0-2734 GCA_964628125.1 uncultured Thiosulfatimonas sp.
CAAATGAGGTGTTCTGGGAAACTGGAACTGTTGCACTTACGACTTGAATGTATCCCATAAAAAAGGCATTAAAAATGCCTTTTAAAAGTAAAGATTTAGTGTCTTTAGAACCTTGTAAGAAGTCCAGGTTATTCAGCACCCGCAAACATATTATCAACATCAATCAGAATGATCACCTTATCTTGAAAGTGTGCGATGCCTTGAATGTATCGTGAAACGTTCTCTTTGGTCGCAGACAGAGTCTCAATTTTACTCTCTGGTATGTCTTTCACTTCCATAACAAAATCGACTAGAATTCCCACCGCCCGTTCACCTGAAAGCTCGACAATGATTATCCGCGAATAATCGGTAATCTCTTTCGCCGGCATTCCGTACATTGCACGTGCGTCAATAACCGTAACAATGACACCACGAACATTAATGACCCCTAACACATTGCTGGGCGTTCCAGCAACGGTTCGAATAGTCCCAACTCTTAGAACTTCTCTGATTTTTCTGACATGAATGCCGTAGATTTCATCCTCCAGTGTAAACAAAACACAACGCGCGCTTGGCCCTAAATAGGCTGCTTCATCTTGCATTTCACTCATTGACGGCGTGTCGTTACCGGTCATACTTTGAGTCATCATATTCATAACTATTCCTTATCTCCTCTGCCTGGCTCTTTACGATGACGAGTCAGGATGCGCGTTGACTAATGATGAAAACGTTCAACCACGCCAGGCAGGTCTAATATTAAGGCAATACTGCCATTACCGGTAATCGTTGCACCAGCATAGCCTGCGACTTTACGTAGCATCACACCAAGCGGTTTTATAACAACCTCTTCCTGTCCATTCACTTGATTAACGACCAGGCCTGCTCGCTGGTTTCCCACAGCAACAATCACCACTTTATCTCCAGCATGGGAGTTTTGCGATTGATGTGGTGCCAGCCAATCTCTTAAAAACAACAAGGGAACACTTCTGTCTCGCAGGCGAACCATCATTTGACCGTCAATTTTATTCATTTTTTCTGGGTTAAAATCAAATATTTCTTGAACGCTCGTCAATGGAATTGCATAGCTGTCGTCATCAAACCCAACCATGAGAGTGGGAAGAATCGCCAACGTGAGCGGTACCCGTATGTTAATTTTTGTGCCTTCACCCAGAACTGAGTGAATCTCGATGCTGCCATTGAGTTTAGTGATCATCGTTTTGACCACGTCCATACCAACTCCTCGCCCCGAGATATCACTGATGGCGTCGACAGTCGAAAACCCAGCCGACAAAATCAGTGCAAACGCCGAATTGTCGTCTAGTTGATTGGCGGCAACTTCATCCATTAAGCCCTTTTCAACCGCTTTTTGACGCAGAATATTGGGGTCCATGCCTTTGCCATCATCGGTAATGGACAGCAAAATGTGGTCGCCTTCTTGTTCCGCAGCTAACACAACGGTTCCTGCTTTAGGCTTCCCGGCGGCGGCACGCACTTCTGGCATTTCGATTCCGTGATCCACTGAGTTTCTGACCAGGTGCACCAAGGGATCCGCCAAGGCTTCCACTAGGTTCTTATCTAAATCCGTCTCTTCACCTTTCAACTCAAGGTTAATGTCTTTTCCTAGCTGTCTAGCAAGGTCTCGCACCACACGTGGGAAACGCCCAAAGACTTTTTTAACCGGTTGCATTCGTGTTTTCATGACCGAGGATTGTAAATCAGTGGTGACATGATCTAAGTTTCCAACAGCGTTTGACAGTTCCTCAAGGCTTGCCTCAGCCCCTTTGAGCGTCAACAAGCGGTTTCGGACCAAAACCAGTTCGCCGACTAAGTTCATAATTTCATCCAGTCGACGCGTATCAACCCGTACGGTGGATTCTGTATTATTTTTGGCGACAGCCGGTTTCGTGCTTGCTGGTTCGGCGGGCGCACTGGAACGGTGCTGTGCTGCAGTGCTCGCCCTAGGAGAGCTAAAGGGTACGGGTGCGGGTTCAACTTCCGACTCTGATTGTCCGCCATCAAGCAGGTCACTTTGGCTCAACAGGGCCTCAAAATCGTCTTCGGAGAGATCGTCTTCTGCAAAATCAAATTCGCCTGCTGAGGCAACCGAAGTTTTTTCATAAGCCATTTCGGAACCAAGCTCTTCTCGTTGGTTCAGGAGTGCTTCAAACTCTTCATCTGACATATCACCATCGGGGTCAACGCCCTCCGCTAGAGTCAGTCCGACAGGAGTTTTTCTGTTCTCTTGGCCTCGCACTGAGTCTTTCATTGAACTTGTTACCTCGTCGCCCCCTTCTGTGAAATCCATCACATCGCGCTGGTTTAACAAGGCTTCAAACTCCTCATCAGACATATCACCGTCTGGATCGACTCCCTCATCAAGTTGCAGGGACGACTCCATTGGTAAGGCCTCAACGACCACCGGAGCACTCTTTGCCGTCAAGGCATCCAAATCCTGTAAAAGCGCTGGATCGTTCTCTGGCATTTCGCGTACTCCCTCTCTCAATAAATCCATAGAGTCGCTGATGACGTCAAAGGCTCTTAAAATAGCGTCGGCAACCACTGAATCATAAACCACTTCGCCGTTGCGAATTTTATCAAACACGTTTTCAGCTCTGTGGCACACCTCGATAAGGGGCGTTATGGCTAAAAAACCAGCGCCGCCCTTAATGGTGTGAAATCCTCTAAACACGGCGTTCAACAAATCCGAATCATCCGGTGAATGCTCTAGCTCTACTAACTGCTCATTAAGTTGATC
>CAZVPH010000287.1:0-2723 GCA_964628125.1 uncultured Thiosulfatimonas sp.
GTACCAACCTTTGATTCCTTGGATGTGTTTGTGGGCTTCCAAATGCTCAGCATATTGGGCCAATGACCACAATGGTTTTGAAATTTGACTGGCAAAAAACCAAACGAATAAACCCGTCAAAAACAAAAGCGGCAGTGAGTACAAAAAAACATTCATCATTTGTACATTCAGCAACTCTAATGTTTGATCTAAAGAACGTTGTGACACTACACCCCATTTTGCGGATGGGATAGGTGCATAGCCCGCGAGCATTTTAATCCCTAAGCTGTTAACGGCTTGATGGTGACCCGTCTGGCCATCCAAAACGGCATTAATAATTGGGTTGCTGGTAATTTGGTCGCCGACTCTGTCAGGGTCAGCATGAATAATTAATCGGTGCTGTTGGTCGACGATGTAAAGGTACGTCTCATCTTGATAGACATGCTCATTCAGTAAACGACTCATTGCACTTTCACCATGCAGATCGACTACCGCTGCAATAAAGCCATGATATTCACCAGATGAGTTAATGATGGGACTGGAGAGTAATATTAAATAATTTTTATTGACCAGGGTAAACGGCGAGCTTATTAACGCCGTTCTTTGTTCAAGCGTCTGTTGAAAATGAGGGTTTTGCATGAGTTCATCAGTGTCGCAGCCTGCCTTACTGGCGATTGAAACCAGCGCACCGTGTTCATCAACTCGAATGACTGAGTTAAAGGCATTTGTTTGAACAAACAGTCGTTGAGTTTCGTGATCAGAAACTGATTTTAAGCCGGGCTCTTGAGCAATGACATGTGCGCTCCAGTCTAGTAATTTGGTGACCAGTTTAAGATGAATTTCAGCACTATGAGCGAGTTTGGTTGCATAGGCTTGGTTAGACTTAAATGTGTTGTCAATCAATAACTCACGCTGTACTTGATAGGTAGAATAGAGCGAGCTTAATAAGGTGAGTGCGACACTAAAAGCGGCTAATATCAGGATCAGTTTACGTAAATCTACACGGTTTAAATTCATTCTAGCCTCAAGTGCATTTAAAAAAATGTACAAACTCGTAACTCATAAAAATAATTACATTATATATCATGGGACAGTGAGTTCTTTGGATAAGGCCATAGGGCTCATTAAACTCTTATATTGGAAAATAAATTTTGATTTAGAAAGATTTTTGCAACTCTGATCCGCCTTCTAAAAAGTTTTCTCATACCTTTAGCTCAGGTTGATTTGTTACAGGTTTAGCATCAAGCTCTGTAAAAAAAATAAAGGGATAAAAACACTGTTAAACAAAGTACCGATAAAGTAGCTGGTGCACAAAAAAACCGCAAAAAAGCGGTTTATTTAAATACAAATTCATGTAATCAAAAATAGAATTATTTGGGAGGTAAAACTCGTCAAATCAAGGCGGTGAAATGTGAGCATACATCTGACATCTGTATGTGATCATTTCTCAACGCAAAGTTGGCGGATTTTAGCCCTAAATAAACTATTTTTTCTTTTTGGGTGGCATTAAGTCTGTTATCGTCCCTGCCGCCATCTCTGCCGCAAAACAAAGCGTTTCTGACAAAGTTGGATGTGGGTGAATGGTCAAGGCGAGATCTTGCATATCTGCTCCCATCTCAATCGCCAACATCGCTTCGGCGATTAGCTCGCCCGCGTTAGGCCCAACAATTCCGCAACCTAGCAATCGGTTTGTTTTTACACAAAACATCGCTTTGGTAAGACCTTCGTCACGTCCTAGGCTTAAGCTACGACCTGAGGCCGCCCATGGGAAGGCGCCTTTTTCGTACTCAATGCCTTCGGCTTTAAGCTCGTCTTCGGTTTTACCTGCCCAAGCTATCTCGGGATCGGTGTAGGCCACGGATGGAATGCTCATGGGCGTAAACGCACTTGGCATGCCGTTAATAACTTCTGCTGCCACTTTACCTTCGTGAACCGCTTTGTGCGCTAACATCGGCTGGCCAACAATATCGCCGATGGCGTAAATATTACTGACATTGGTTTCAAGACGTTCGTTGACTTCGATAAAGCCCCAATCGTTGACGGCGACGCCGGCTTTTTCGGCGTCAATCAACTTACCATTGGCGGCACGGCCAACGGCGACTAAAACGCGGTCAAAGGTGTCGGTTTCTGGACATTCTTTGCCTTCAAAGGTTACGACCAGGCCTGCGTCCGTCGCTTCAACGTTAGTCACCTTAGACTTCAAGAAAACGTTTTCGTACTGTTGTTTGATTTTTTTCAACAGCGGTCGCGTGATGTCTTTATCTGCGCCCGGAATGATGGTGTCACCCAACTCGACAACCGTGATTTTTGATCCTAAAGAATCATACACTTGCGCCATCTCTAGGCCGATGATACCGCCACCGATGACCAACAGACGTTTTGGAATATCTTCGAGCGCTAAAGCACCAGTAGAGTCCATAACACGTGGATCGTCGTGCGGGATAAAGGGTAATTTAACCACGCGTGAACCCGCTGCGATGATCGCTTGTTCAAAGGCGATGGTCTTAATCGAACCGTCGTCCGCTTCCACGCTCACAGTATTGGCGGAAGTAAATTTACCGTAACCGGTGACCACATCCACTTTACGAGCTTTGGCCAGGCCTGTTAAACCACCTGTAAGCTTATTTATGACGCCGTCTTTGAAGGCGCGAATTTTATCAATGTCAATTTGCGGTTCGCCAAACGTAATGCCGTGCGCGCTCATCTCTTTGGCTTCATTTAAGATCACCGACATGTGCAGCAGC
>CAZVPH010000288.1:0-2704 GCA_964628125.1 uncultured Thiosulfatimonas sp.
CTGTCGGCCGTCTCAAATTCGTAGCAAGTATTTACCGTAAGCACCATTGGTATAGCCCCAGTTGATCTTGGTGGTTAAGTCATTAAAGTTCCGTATCGCCACAGATCTTGTTTCGACCGTGATCTTTCGCGTGGTACAACGCGTCATCCACGCGTTGCAAGAAGGCTTCCATCGTCTCATTCGCGCGGTAAGATGTGACGCCGCCCGAGATGGTTAAAGCCAACGGCTGATTATGGTCCTTTACACTCAGTTTTTTCTGTGCGATGGAAGCACGGATGTTTTCAGCTACCTTCAAGGCTGAATTGTAGTGTGTGTTGGGCAGTATAATTGCAAATTCTTCACCGCCAACGCGTGCAATGTAGTCTTGTCCTTTGGTTTCGGCGTCCAAGAGTTTGGCGATGTAACGCAAGGCACTGTCGCCTATCAGGTGACCGTAAGTGTCATTTACAACTTTGAAGAAGTCCAAGTCAATAATAATAACCGAGAGTTCCGACGCCTGTCGTTGTGCCTCCTTAAGCGTCTTTTCCAGAAAACTGTTAAAACCACGACGGTTTGGGATGCCGGTCAGTTCGTCGGTTTTAGCCAGTTCTTTCGCCTGCTCAAGTTCGTTCTTTAATTGTTTAATCTCAAGGGCCGACGCCACAACAGAATCCCGCAGTCGTTCCGTGTCTGTAAAAAAAGCTTGCAACGTCGGCAATGTTTTTAAAGTAAGTCGGTCCCGAATCTCGGGTGAGACACTCTCTAGGTTGACAATAAAATTAAGATCGTCACTCAGCGCCGCCTGTTTACTTTGAGCATTTACATTCCAGGCTTCAATTTCATTTAACAGCTCGCGCAACAACGATTCCACTTCGGCGGTGGGCAAGTGTAAGTTTAGAAACTGAGAGATGAGTTCGATGTAAAGAGTTTCAGCCGTCTCGTCGCAATAGGTGTTTGCTTGCAACGCATCTTTAATCTGGGCACTGAAATAAGGGTCGATTCCCGCTACATACTCATAGATTAAAGAGAAATGAACCGGGTTAGAGTTAAGCCTTAATGCCTCAATTACATTAAACGTCTCAGTCGTTAGCCCCGTATTTTTGGGGTAACGATCAATAATTAGGGGGCTGTTGGATTTTGTCATACGCTCTAAACCTTGTCTGCGGAATAACTTTTCTCTGTTTTTTTAAATGCGCCAAAATTACAAGGCAAACCGTTTACTTAAGGAGCGATTTAAATGTAACGGCTGAATTATAAAGCTAACTGTAAAAAAAGTAAGAGGTGAGAGAAGACGTGCGACTAAGCCCACGTCTCTGTAGGGTAAAGCTCAACGATCCAATCGTGTTTTATTTACGCTTAATGGTCGAGGGTAAACTGCAAGTTTGTATGCCTAATAAAGTGTATAGAGGACACCATCGCAACAAACCCGTCGCCAATGGAATAATCCCGATATAGCCCCAAGCGCCAATAGCACCAAAAAACGCCAGTGCAACCAAAAGGCCACCAAACGTTATTCTGATCACTCGATCTAACAAACCAATATTCATCATGCTCATATTATCCTGCTCCAGGGTGACTCAAATTCACTGTTATTCAAAATATATAGACGCCGTGCATTATTTATGTCACTCAACGGTCAACATCGCGCAGACTTGACCACAACCGCGCGCAAGGCATTTAAATAAACACCTGCAAAAGTGTATCATAAGTACAAACAATGGGTAAAAACCGGGTAAAAACCGAGGAGCGATGGTGTGATAAAAACAACAAACAAACAAGAGGGTGTATCCGCCGACCTTAAGAGCACTAAAGTCGATGCTAAGGTTGATACTAAGATAACCCATAAAGTAAAACTGCCGGGCGAAGCCTACTCCCCCAGAATCCGCGCCCGCTTTTGGATTGTCAACGAACCGGACGACGCGTCAGAAGCGTGTTCAGAAAGCTACATCGGAATCGGGCGCATTGAACTGCTTGAGAACATCGAAAAACTCGGTTCAATGAGTCAAGCCGCTAAGTCGATGGGCATGTCCTATAAAAAAGCCTGGAAACTCATTCAAGAGCTCAACGACATGCACATCGAACCTCTCGTCACCAAAGAGCACGGCGGCAAGTCTGGCGGCGGCACACAGCTTACCGCACGAGGTCTTCAAGTCATCGACGAGTTCCGCGCGCTCGAAAAAGAGTTCATTAAGTTTTTAGAAGGGCAGTCAAAGAAAATCCTCTAAACCACCAGGCCTGCTAGTTTAATGTTGAATTTTGAATGCTTAATGGTGAATGAAAGCGCACCGTGAGCTACTTAGACTTAGCTCACGGCCGAGCGCAATTCCCAATACTTTACCGCCATGATCGCGCTCGACGCGGTAATCTCCCTCTGCCGTTGGAGATCCTCGGGTCAAGCCCGAGGATGACGTGATTTGTTGTTTTCATTCAACACTCAATATTAAAAACTAAGCCATCAACATTAAATGACCAGGCCTGGTCAAATCTAAAATTCCATTACTCCAAAAAAGACAAAACACAAAACCCACGTATAAAAACCACCCTCCTGAAAGCCCTCGTGATGTCACTTAGCGAAGCAGGCGTTAAAAGATTTCATTGTTTGAGCGGAACGCGAGTTATGAAATCTTAGCCAGCAAGCTTAGTGACATAGAGGGCGTCAGCAGGGGGTCCTTTGTTTGGTTACTTTATTTGGACAAGCAAATAAAGTGACGGGAAGCCGAAAGCA
>CAZVPH010000289.1:0-2671 GCA_964628125.1 uncultured Thiosulfatimonas sp.
GTTAATATAGCCAATAAGCTGGACATCGCCCATATAGTTGTTCTGCTTTAGGTTATACCCCATTAACTGCAAAGCTTCTTTGGTCGACTCGGGCAACTCAGGGCTATAAGCGATTTGATTGATGGGAAACAACTGATGATGCACACGTGGTGCATCCACGGCTTGTTGAGCGTTCATTCCTTCTTCAACCACATTCACAAGGGTTTGAAACACCGAGGTAATGATCGTCGAGCCACCTGGCGTCCCCACCACCATTTCGACTTGACCATTGTTGAGCACCAGCGTCGGTGACATGGAGGAGAGCATGCGTTTATGCGGTGCAATCTCATTGGCGACCCCGCCCACCACACCAAACACATTCGCCACGCCGGGTTTGGTGCTGAAGTCGTCCATTTCGTCATTCATCAAAAAACCAGCGCCCTCAATCACCACACCACTGCCAAATGGCATGTTTAAGGTATAAGTGTTTGAAACCGCCATGCCTTGATTGTCAATAATCGAAAAGTGCGTGGTTTCGGGCGACTCTAATTTTCCGGGTTGAACTCTCTCAGTATCGGAAATATCGTCAAGTAACACGCCTTTTATTCGTGAGACTAAATACTCCTCCGAAATAAGGCGCGCCATCGGCACCTGAATAAAGTCTGGATCGCCTAGATAAAACGCTCTGTCTGCATAGACTCGTTTAGACAGTTCGGCGTAGAGATGGGTTTTAAACGTTTGTTCGGTCACCCCATTTCCCTGTGCTTTTAACCAGGCCTGCTGGATATTATCGTGCAGTAACGCTTTCATTTTTAAAAGCTGAAGAATCGCAATCCCACCGGAACTCGGCGGAGGCGCTGACACTAAGGTACGGCCTTGCCACTGCCCTTCAACGGGTTCACGCCAAACCGCTTGGTAAGCCTTTAAATCCTCTAGTGTAATTAAGCCTTTATTCTCTTGAGATTTGGGTTGCTGCATCTGCTTGACGATTTGCTGGGCTATTTTTCCTGTGTAAAAAACGTCTGCACCCTGCTCAGCAATCAACGCTAACGTCTTGGCCAACTCCGGTTGCTTAAAAGTATGCTCTGCTTTAAGCCCTGAAAAATAATCCTCAAAATTCAATGACACGGGCGATTTATCGGCAATCCACTGCTGATACCAGCTCGCACGCGCAGCAACCTGCTCGGAGACAACAAAGCCCTGCTCCGCATAACCGATGGCATCGGAGAGCAGTGTTTTCCAAGGCAGTCGACCAAAACGCTGATGAACCTCCCACAACCCACGCACGGTACCGGGCACGCCCGACGCTTGATAACCGACTAAAGAACGGTAAGGAATCACCGCCTTGTCGACGTCTAAATAGAGGTCACGAAACGCCGCAGCCGGCGCGGTTTCACGATAGTCTAAAAAATAGCTTTTGCCCGTCATTGAACTTTGAATTGGGTTTTGAGCTGTCGCATTGCCAGAGATATTGGCCATCGGCGCAACCGTTTGACCCGCGACACTCCCGCCCTCTTTAAAAACTTTAGGGTCAAACAGTGTTAAAAACCCACCGCCCCCCAAGTTACCGGCCTCGGGAAAAGTAACCGCCAGAACAAATGCGGACGCCACCGCGGCATCGACGGCGTTGCCACCTTGCATTAAAACTTGCTTGGCAGTTTTGGCGCTGTACAGGTCCGGCATGGCCATGGCCGCCGGTTGCGCCACTACACTCCAGGAGAGCAACCAGAAGCTTAGGATAGAGAGAAACGTTGATAAGGTCTTAAACAGAATCGTGCCTGCAAACACTCTTGTAAATAAATTCATAATACTCCTCTCGTTGACTCCGGTTGCAGCGATTACAATCGTAACGCTGGTTTTAATTTATTTGGACTCACTGTTGTGATTTGAAATGTTGATTCAGCACTCTAACTCAGAGGACTCTCCCAACTAAAAACGTCGTTGAACCGCCTCACAGTAAGATATAACTACGAGTAAACCACGAGCAAACCACGAGCAAGCAGAAGGTGCTTAAAGACCCAACTTAAAGATCCAAGTTTTAAACGCCATTCTACACTTACATATCTCTTAAAACGCTTCACTGTCCAGCGACTACTCGTCAATCTTTAATAAACCGTTTTTTTCAACGTCGTTTTGTAAAGCTGAAAACTTATATTTAAGACTCGTTAGCCTGTCTTAAACTCCAATTTAGACGTTAGCGCTTAAAATGCATTTGCACCCGGCCGAGCTTACTCTTAAAATACAGAATTAGAGGCCAAAACAGGCTTATCGGCTGCACGGCAGGCCAAAAGGTGTACGTCAGCCATAGGTTAGTAGTAAGCTATTTTAATGCGTTCAGGATAGATTTAATGTCATTTTTTACCATTTATAGAGTATCGTATAGAATCTCAAGTTTATGTTAGAGAGCTGTGTATACGTTACAAGTCGTGTTACTCATTACGTTTATAAATCACGCTCTAAGCCCTCATGCGCTTTCATGAGAAAATATTAAAAAGGATACATTCATGTTTAAACCCAGCAACTTACCAGGCCTGCCCGTTCTATTTTTTATGGCCTTTACCGCGTTTTCATCAATGAGTCATGCGTACAATGATGAGTTCGGCGTCTCAGAAGCGCAAATGACGCAGGATGTTGATGAGGCTGAGTACGACGAAACGCTGGCCGCCTTTAGAAACTCTAAAGCCAGTCAATT
>CAZVPH010000290.1:0-2664 GCA_964628125.1 uncultured Thiosulfatimonas sp.
GAGCATTTAACTCAACTAGAAAAAAGTCTAGGTATCAAAAAGTGTTGACACTCCAATACTCCTTCAAGTTGACAAAAAAATAGCAAGAGAATCTGTAAAAACTGATAAAGCAAATGGTACACAGTTTGTACCTGAAATCGCGTTTAAAGTAGAGAGTGATGGTTTTGAGGCAAACGTCAACCTTATCGGATTGGAGGCTTGGTCTGGATATGTGAGTTCCACAGCCAGTGCAAGCCGTCAAGCAATTTCAGAGTATTTCGTACCTGAAAAATAAGTTTCGCCAAGTCAAAAAAAAGCCCCTTTTTAGGGGCTTTTTGTTTTTAAGGGAATCCCCTCAAACGGTTTGGGTCGCCGCGCTAAATAGCCTTTAAAGCTGCTCTTTAGTTGTTTTTCTATCGCGCATTTAGCTTTAAGTTATGGACCTTTAAGGTAGGAGGTAGGCAACTAGCGCAGGTACTCACTTTGACGTTTTCTACGCTTATCGCTTCAATCAGAGCCGTTTTGTCCTTTTTACCCCGTACTTTGCGGGTGCAAAGGATTTTTTAAATTACGCTGAAACATTTGCCTGAATGATCTCATCCATATTGTCTGGAAAAGGCGGTAAGTCCTCAAGTATTTTTTGTACAAACGCATCTTTGGTTAGCTTTAAGGAAGCATTGTTGGCTTTTTCATACCCGATGGTAGAAGAGGGCTTGGCTGAAAGTCCTACGCCGCAAACGCTGCCGGCTTTAGCACCCGGTAAGACTTCTATGTAATCTGGAAGCGTTAGGATTTTACTGTGAATTGAGTCATACAAGTGAGCCGCCATTTCTTTTTCTCTACCTCTTAAATCAGGACGCCCCACACTGCCCACAAACAGTGTGTGTTGAGAGATTAAAAACCAAGGTTGTTCGCCACGGGAAAAGTCGGTGACTAATAAACAGATTGAATCCATGGTGTGGCCTGGCGTGTGAAGGACCTCTACACCAACGTTGCCTGCTGTAAATTTCTCTCCATCTTTTAGAGGAGTGAACGGAAAGTTTGGCGTGGATGATTCGTGCAGCATATAGGTTGCGCCTGTGCGTTCTGCAAGTTCCATAGCGCCTGAAATATGGTCAGCATGAATGTGAGTGTCGATCACGTAGCTAATATTGACCGCTTTCTGCTCAGCTTGCTCGATAAACCAATCAACATCTTTTTTATGGACATCGACGGCAATACTTTTTCCTTGACCGGCACAGCCCATGAAGTAAGAGATTGATGAAGGATCTGAAGGGACTTCTCTCTGAACTAAAAACATGTCTTTCTCCTTGTTAAATCATTTTTTAAATATTAATTGCAATCATTCAATTGCATGATTGAATGTTAGAGTAGCCACTGATACAATGCAACTAAAATTTACTTGAGGAAGGTTTACATGCTTAAAAATAAAAAAATAACCGAGCCCTTTGCAGCGGCTTTTAATTTAGAAGAGTCGCCCGTAGAGCACGGAATTGCGGTAAACAGACGTCAGTTTAGTCTGCATTTAATTCAAATATTTTTAGTCGGTTTAACGCTTGGTATGACTCGAATCGTTGTGCCAGGTTTGGCTGAGAAGGAGTTTGGGTTAGCGGATCAAGCGTTCTTTTTGCTGGCCTCTTTTGTCATTGTCTTTGGGGTTGTAAAGGCGGTTATGAACTTGTTTGCGGGCAAGTTAAGTGAAAAGCATGGCCGAAAGAACATATTGCTTTGGGGCTGGTTGATCGCTCTACCCATCCCCTTTATCCTGTTATTTGCACAGAGCTGGAACTGGATTATTTTTGCCACGGTCCTTTTGGGTTTTAACCAGGGACTGTGTTGGTCGATGGCTTTAAACAGTAAGCTGGACCTTGCAAAAACGACTCAAAAGGGCTTTGTAAACGGCGTAAACGAGTTTGCAGGTTATGCGGCGGTCGGTATCGCGGGGCTGGTGACGGCGTATTTTGTTGAGCTATGGGGCGCGAAGGAAGGGCTGTTTATTTTCAGTCTAGTGGTTATTTTATCAGGGCTTATTCTGGCTAAATTTACCATTGTAGAAACCCTGCCTTGGGCCAATCTTCACAGTCAAAATGCCATTGCAGCGGGCCAAATAAGTGAGCCGCAAACGCTTGGGCAATTGTTTAAAACCGCATCTTTAGAAGATAAGAATTTAATCGCTTTAAACCAAGCAGGCCTGGTTGAAAAATTTACAGATGCAATCGTGTGGATCTTTTTACCGGTTTATTTTTTACAGCAAGGCCTAACGTTGGTTGAAGCGGGCGCCATCATTGCTATTTATGGCGTGGTGTGGGGGGCAAGCCAGCTGGTTACGGGAACTTTATCCGATAAAATTGGCCGTAAAGCCTTAATCGTTTGGGGAATGTGGTTTTGTGGTTTGGGAGTGTTGGCAATCCCTTTCACCAGCGATATCACGCTCTGGAGTTTAGAGGCTGCATTTATAGGGGTGGGCATGGCGATGCTTTATCCCAACCTTGGCGCGGCCGTGGCGGATTTTGCGACCGCCGAACACCGTGCAAGTTTGATTGGCGTTTATCGTTTTTGGCGAGATTCTGGATATGCTTTTGGCGCTCTTCTAATGGGCGTTATGGCGCAATGGTCTCAAGATTTGGTGTCACCTTTTTGGTTTGTGGGCGGTGCCATGTTGTTATCGGGTTTATGGGTACAACT
>CAZVPH010000291.1:0-2659 GCA_964628125.1 uncultured Thiosulfatimonas sp.
GTTCTCAAATGTGCGTTTGAATTAAGCGTTGAAATATCCATCTATTTTCTCCAGCCGTTTAAATAATCATCAAATCGGCTTTTAACGCGCCGGACTGCTTTAGCGCCTCTAAAATCGCAACAAGATCGCCTGGCGCTGCGCCCACCTTATTAACCGCTTGCACAATATCGTCCAGCGAAACCCCTTCTGGAAACTTGAACATGTGACTGCTTCCAGTGCTTTGAATGTCCAACTCTGTGTTCGGTGTTACCGCGGTGTTACCGCCTGCTAAGGCGTTGGGCTGCGAGGTGTCAAACGACTCTGAAATTCGAACCGTTAAGCCCCCGTGTGTGACCGCCGCGGGACTGACTCGGACATTCTGGCCGATCACCACCGTGCCGGTCCTAGAGTTGACAATGATGCGCGCGGACTCTTCACCTGGCGTTACTTCAATGTTTTCAAGCATCGATAAAAATGCGACGCGTTGGTTGGTAATTCTTGGTGCCATCACCTCAACCGTATTGCCGTCCACCGCATTCGCTGTGCCGGCACCCAGCTTTTCATTAATCGCATTGACCATATTGGTGGCGGTGGTAAAGTCTGAACTTTTCAGGTTTAGACGAATCACATTGCCTAAATCAAACCCTGTTGTAACGGTTTTTTCGACCATGGCGCCGTCTGGAATACGCCCTACGCTAGGCACGTTAATAGTAATTCTCGAACCATCCGCACCACTGGCGTCCAGCCCTCCCACAACCAAGTTACCTTGCGCTAACGCATAGACATTGCCATCCACCCCTTTTAAGGGCGTTAATATCAAGGTTCCGCCTCGTAAACTTTTGGCGTTGCCCAATGAGGAGACGGTGATATCAATTTTTTGTCCGGCTTTTGCAAAGGCAGGCAGCTCAGCGTGCACCGCAACCGCTGCGATATTTTTAGTGTTGGTTTTAATCCCTGGGGGCATATGGATTCCAAACTTGTTCAGCATACTCAATAAGCTCTGTTCTGCAAATGGCGTTTTATCGCCTGAACCGGTTAAACCGACGACCAAACCGTAACCAATCAGGTGGTTGGCTCGAACGCCGCCGACGTTGGCGATATCTTTAACCCGCTCTGCGTAGCTGTAACTGCTCCAAACCATCAACAGTGTCAAGATTATGACAAAATTTCGTGTGACCATTGGAATCCCCTTGGAATGTTTATTTCTGGTAGGCGCTTTCGATGATTTTTAGTGACTCTTAGTCGCAAACTTCATCGATAAGCAGTTGTTTTTTATATTTATTATTATATGTCCAATAGCGGACTAACTGTATTAAAGCACTTGGCGTGCCAAATAGATTGAAATGGAATTAAAGAAAGGGGTTAGTCAGCCGTTAACTTGAGATTTGCAACGTGGCAGATATAAACAGATATAAAAAAGGGTGCATAAAGCACCCAAGACCAGAAATTGGTGAAAAATTGAACGGTAAAGAAACCTACCAGGCCTGGTAGGTTTTAAACGAACCTACATACAGAACCTACATACAGCCGCTTAATGCCTAAGCATCGTTTTAACGACTGATCTATGATTTGTTTTATGACTGTTTTTTATTAGGCTTTTCCCTCTTAGCAGATTGTCTTACATCAAGAGCTTACAAAGTGACCTTGGCAAACGCGCCATTAAGCGGGCTTAAAAAGGCCAGTATTTAGTGAGCCATTTTGTGCCTGCGCCGGCTCTGGCGGTGTCACCTGACATACCAACATCTTTATAGACCAGGCGTACATCGGCGACTTTGGCCGACGGAATCGTGTTATCGGGTAGAATATCCTCAGGTCGGATAATCCCTGCAAACTGCACGACTTCGTCGCCGTCATGCAGTGAAATCCATTTTTCACCTCGGACCACTAAGTTACCGTTCGAGATCACCTCAACCACGGTGACGGCAATCGAGCCTCTTAGGTTTGAATTCTGCTTAACGTCACTTTTGCCCGCAAAAGCTCCTTCCGAACCATACCCCAGTGACAATCCCTGAAAAGGCGCGGTCACACCATTAATAATATTTCCCACGACGTTATCGGGAGTCGAAACACTAAAAGGGGTTTTGATGCCGTAGTCCTGTTTGTTCGATTTATCGTACTTTGCTTCGTCTTTTTTGTTTGCCGACATACTTTCAGCCAGAGCAATAGTAATGATGTCACCAATACGGTGCGCTCGTGAATCGTCAAACAGCGTCATGCCTCCTGCCTGGTAAAGTGACCCATTGACCGGCTCTAATGGCTGGGGAATATTGGTTGGATAGCTTGGTGAGTAGTCCATTTTTTGCATGCGTTCAGGCGCACTGCTGCATCCGGTTAACACTGCAGAGGCAAGCGCCATACTGCCGATAAATTTGAATATATTGTTTGTTTTAAGTTTCATTTTAATCATCCTCTCCTGCTGCTTTGCCGCCCATAATAAATCCACTGTCGATCCATTATCGATGAATCACTGTGCGCGACTGATTAGGTATTCGCTTAACTATTTTTAGGTATTATTATTTAAATACTGCATCATGCCGTCTGCGGCTGAAATCGCTTTCGAGTTCATCTCATAGGTTCTCTGGGCTTCAATCATCCCAATAAGTTCCTCTACGGTATTGACGTTTGAGGCTTCCAGCGCATTTTGCTCCCCGGTCCGGGCGGCTTCGCCTACAATCCGCGC
>CAZVPH010000292.1:0-2635 GCA_964628125.1 uncultured Thiosulfatimonas sp.
ACGTAAGCTGTGCGTAAGCTCCTCTAACTCCGTATTTTGCGCTTTCATTTGCTCCGCTGTTTTAAGGGCGGTTTTTGCGGCCAAATGACTTTGATGTGATGCGTCTTGCGCCGTTTTGGCGGTTTCAAGTGCAAGCAGGCCTGAATCTATTGAATCGGTGTCGCCACTTTTCAGGTGTGAGCTGTGCGCCGTCACATCTTGAACGTTGTCGTTCAATTGTTGTGTGCTCTTTTCTAACTGCTCAACCTCTTGCAGTAAATCGTCAACGATATTACTCATGGTGCTACCTATTTAATAAAATGTGGAGAATATGTGATGCGGTGCCATAAAGTCTGCAGTGCGCCTAAAGTTTTAGGAAGGCGTAGAGCTAACAAGCTCAGAAATTCTTGCTTTAAGAGTTTCGTTAATGGCTTTTAAGCGCGTGTTGTTCGCTTGTATTTCAGACAAACGGTCAGTCATTTCAGCGCTAGACTGCGGAGCTTCAAGCGCATTTAGATCAATATTATAGCCGGCCTTTTTGGCGGCTTCAAAAGCCCGTTCGGTCGCTAAAAAGGTGGCTTCGATCGCGCGTTGAATTTTTTCGGCGGATTCATGTGCTTTTTGTGAGGTCGCCAATGCAAGCGAAGTTGCTTCTTGAGCCGTGCTTTTCACCTGATTGGCAATCTCTTGAATTTCTCGGTCTATCCCAATGGCCTCTTCCATAGCGACCACCGATTGACGAGCCCGTTCGACCATAGAGTGGTCACTCTGCGCGTCGCTGTTTATATTGTCTACGGTAGACTCGGGTGCTGCCACATCTTCAAGTGTACTCTCAATGGCGCTGTCAGTGGAAGGGTGCTCAAGGGCGTCGTCCAGTGCAGCCTCTTCAGATGAGGCATTGTCAAGCAAGGTACTCTCTTCTGTCTCGCTGGCCTCTTTAACAACAGAGTCAAAATCCTCTTCCGCTATTGGGTTTTCAGTCGTCGCAACCTGTTCGGAGTTTTGAGTTTTTTCTATCGCTTCACTACCTTCAAAGTCGTCCAGGTCGATGTTCTCTAAATCAAATTCGCCTGGATCAAGCGCTTCAAGATCCAGGTCGTCGATGTCTATTTCTGCAGCGTCCACGCTTTCGGGGTTGTTCTGCGGGGTGTCGTTCATGTCCTGCACGTCATCATTTTCCTCAATGTGTGTTAAGTTTGAGGTTTTGGGTTCAAGTGGATCGATCGAGGCATCTTCCAGTTCTTCTAAATCTACATCGTTTAGGTCCATGTTTTCTAGGTCAAAATCGTCAAGATCCATCTCGTTAAAGTCAACGTCTTTAGATGCCTGGTTGCCTAAGGCTCCGTCTGCCAACTCGGTGTCTTCAGCCGCTTCTGCTGCATCCATTTTTGCCATCATCGCTTCAATATCACCTAAATCACCTAAGCTCTCTAAATCTAGATCTTCCAAATCCATTTCTTCTGGGTTTTTATCTTCTAGGTTCATCTCGTTTTCTCCTGACGGCTCTTTCGATGATGGACTGGAAGTCGCTGCGATTTCAGTGTCCATTTCGGCGTGTATATTGGTATTTGAATCTTCGATGCTGCCGATCAACGCGTCAAGATCATCAAAATCAATGCCTTCAAACTCATCCAGTTCGTCGGGCGTGGCGGCGTGTTCTTCCGGAAGGTCGCCCATCATTTCCAACATTTCTTGGGTAGCAAGATCATCTTTTGAACTGTTTAAATCCGACATGGCGACTATTCCTATCAACATAATGTGAGTGTAATGATTCGATGTAAAGCATTTTTCGTGCCATCACTATTGGTTCTTTAGAAGCTAAAGAGTGACCTCAAAGTCCAAAAAATCGGCTGGATGGTTAAATTCGAGCCACTTCTGGCTACGAGGGTGCGTTAGACCTAAGTGGCTGGCGTGTAACAGTAAACGATTAGACTGGTTGAGCGCGATCTCATCCGCGTAAAGATTGTCGCCTAAAATAGGGTGGCCCAGTGATTTCATATGTAACCGAAGTTGATGTGAACGACCCGTGATGGGGGTGAGCTCAACTAAAAATCGATCGCCGTATTGTTGCAGAACTTTCCAGTGCGTTTGGGCGGATTTACCTTGCTTAAAGTCAATCATCTGCAAAGGACGGCGCAGCCAATCGCACCGCATGGGCAGATGGAGTGTTCCTGCTTGTGCGGTGGGTTTCCCTGCACACACGGCGTGATAAGTTTTTGAGGTGTCCCGTTCCTGAAACTGACGGCTGAGTGCACGATGTGTGTCAGCGTTCAGCGCGAGCACCATTAAGCCAGAGGTGTCCATATCCAGGCGATGCACGATTTTAATGTCAGGATAAAGTGTCTGCAAGTGAGAGAGCAGGCACTCTTGCTTCTCAGGGCCCCGGCCGGGTACAGAGAGCAAACCACTGGGTTTATGGGCGACGACAATGTCGTCGTCGGCGTAGTGAATCCAGCTGGAATCCAGTTTGAATTCTTCTGCTAAAGTGGGGGATGGGTGCATTTTAGGGTTAGGCCTTGTAAACTATGGTTTTATTTTAAACTAAGGTGTCTATTGAAATGTCTGATAAGTCTAAAAAAGTCTCCGTTTTGTTTGTCTGTTTGGTCAATATTTGCCGTTCACCGACCGCACATGGTGTCTTTAGAAAGTTGGTTTC
>CAZVPH010000293.1:0-2563 GCA_964628125.1 uncultured Thiosulfatimonas sp.
AAGTGTTTGTCAGTTTGTATGAAGAGGACCTGATCTATCGTGGCAAACGCCTGGTTAACTGGGACCCGGTCTTGCACACAGCGGTCTCAGACTTAGAGGTAATTTCCGCAGAAGAACAGGGCCACATGTGGCACATGCGCTACCCATTATCCGATGGATCGGGTGCGCTGATTGTTGCCACAACCCGACCAGAGACTATGCTCGGCGACCAGGCGGTCGCGGTTCACCCTGATGACGAACGTTATCAGCACTTGATTGGCCAAACCGTCACCCTGCCACTGGTAGGACGCGAAATCCCTATTATTGCCGACGACTACGTCGATCCAGAATTTGGCACCGGCTGTGTCAAAATCACCCCAGCACACGACTTTAACGACTACGAGATCGGCAAGCGTCACAATCTGCCGATGTTGAATATCCTGACCAACGACGCCTGCATTAACGACCAAGCACCTGAAAAATATCAAGGCCTGGATCGTTACGAAGCTCGTAAACAAATCGTTGCCGATCTGGAAGCTCTGGATTTAATGGTCGAGATAAAGCCACACGCCTTAATGGTGCCCCGTGGCGATCGCTCGCACGCCGTGATTGAACCCTTATTAACCGACCAATGGTATGTGGCGGTTGAAGCCTTAGCGAAACCCGCGATTGATGCGGTCAAAAACGGCGACATTGAATTTGTGCCTAAAAACTGGGAAAACACCTATTTTGAGTGGATGAACAATATTCAGGACTGGTGTATCTCTCGTCAAATTTGGTGGGGACACCGAATCCCTGCCTGGTTTGATGACAACGGTAAGGTCTATGTTGGCCGCACCGAACAAGAAGTTCGTGAAAAACAGGGCTTTGGTGCCGACGTCAAGCTTCGTCAAGACGACGATGTTTTAGACACTTGGTTCAGCTCAGCTTTGTGGACCTTCTCAACCTTAGGCTGGCCTGAAAAAACGCCAGAATTGGAAAAATTTCATCCGACTTCAGTCCTGGTGACTGGCTTTGACATCATCTTTTTCTGGGTCGCCAGAATGATTATGATGGGGCTTAAGTTTACCGGCGAAGTACCCTTTAAACAGATCTATGTTCACGGTTTAGTCCGCGATGGCGAAGGCCAAAAAATGTCTAAATCCAAAGGCAACGTATTAGATCCCATCGACCTCATCGATGGCATCGAGCTAGAAGCCTTGATTGAAAAACGTACCTACGGCATGATGCAGCCTGAAAAAGCCGCGCAAATCGAAAAGTCAACCCGCAAGCAGTTCGCCGATGGCATTCCAGCGTTTGGCACCGATGCCATCCGGTTTACTTTTGCCTCTTTAGCTTCTACTGGGCGCGACATTCGCTTTGACCTACAGCGCGCGGAAGGCTATCGCAACTTCTGTAATAAACTGTGGAACGCAACCCGTTATGTTCTGATGAACACCGAAGGTTTTGACACCGGCACAGATCCAACCGCTGAGATTGAACTCTCACTGGCAGACAAATGGATTGTTTCTCGCTTGCAAGAGGTTGAAACGGAAGTCAATAAACAATTTAACGCCTACCGCTTTGACCTCGCGTCGACCGCACTTTATGAGTTCACCTGGAACGAATACTGTGACTGGTACTTGGAATTGGCAAAACCGATTTTAAACAAAGAGAGCTCAGATGCCGCCAAGCGTGGCACGCGTAAAACCTTGGTTAAGGTATTAGAAACTCTCTTGAGACTGCTCCACCCAATTACGCCCTTTATTACCGAAGAGGCGTGGCAGGTTGTCGCTCCGTTAGCGGGCAAACAGGGCGACACGATTATGCTGGAGCCCTACCCGCAAGCCGACCCAACCAAAATAGACGCCGCCGCGGTTGCGGAGTTAGAGTGGGTTAAGAAAGTCGTCATCGGCGTTCGTAAAATCCGTTCTGAGATGGACATAGCGCCAAGTAAAGCCTTGCCAGTTTTACTGACTGGGCTCAGTGCGAACGACCAGGCCTGGTTAAAAAATAACGAGGTTTACCTTCTATCGCTTGCACGACTGGCATCGATTGATGTTCTAGAAGATGAAGCCAAAGCGCCTGAATCTGCGGTGGCCTTAGTTGGCGAAATGAAAGTATTAATCCCCATGGCTGGCTTGATTGATAAAGAAGCGGAACTCACCCGTTTAAACAAAGAGATGAGCAAACTGGAAGGTGAAATCAAACGTTTGGGTGGCAAGCTTGGTAATGCAGGATTTGTAGCAAAAGCACCCGAAGCCGTTGTGGCGGTGGAACGTGAGAAGTTAGCTGGCTATGAAACTGCACTTAAAAACCTAAAGGCACAACATGAAAAAATTCAACAACTCTAAAAGCACCACTTTAAGCTACTCAAGAGGCCTGCTCATTGCCGGTCTACTTGGTGCAACTACCTTGATGAGCTTTGCTTCAAGCACTGCTTATGCCGCCTCAGGTTACACGCACTATGTCACCGACTCAGTCGATGTCCCTGTTCGCAGCGGGCCTAGTTTTAAACATAAAATTTTACGCATGCTCGAAACAGGCACGCCGGTCAAAATTCTCGAAGTAAACAAAGATGGCTGGGCTCAGATTCAATACCAAA
>CAZVPH010000294.1:0-2550 GCA_964628125.1 uncultured Thiosulfatimonas sp.
GACGGCTACACGGTTATCCCGCTCGACATGCACTGGAGCGACAATGGTAAGGTTAAACTGACCATTGGACTGGCCAAAGGTAAAAAGTTATACGATAAACGTGCAACCGAAAAAGAACGAGAGTGGAATCGCGATAAAGAGCGCGTCATGAAGCTCACCCGTTAACAACCAAACAATCCAACCTGCCTACGTCGGCTTGTTTGAGTAGAATACTCTAACGATTCAGCATGACTGAATATAAAGTGTTGTCTCTTACGGTAAAGCGTTATAATAACGAACGGCTCAGATAAAACAGGCCGCTTAAGTGTCACTCGCAAATAGCGACATATTAAGACTCATAAAAAGACAAATAAATGAGATAAACCCTTGAAAGAGCGTTTATCGTCACTATAAAGTAAAGCAAGAGCGCGTTTAATTCGTTTAACGCGCTCTTAATTTGGCTTATAAAAGCCACCAGGCCTGGTAAATTAGAACTGACCAGGCCTGGTAGAACTGAATTTCATCAGTTTTCGTGTCAAACGGACGTTCCATTTTGGGGGTGTTTTGGTTTCGACAGGGAGATGGAAATTTAGGATGCATGTCGTGCTTGAATCATCGCACGTAAATCTTGATTCAAATGTTATAGTTGCAAACGACAATAACTACTCTCTAGCAGCTTAGGCTGTTAGTGCAGGCTAGGCAAGTTGTTCGTAGCCCCTAGTCTGTATCGACTTATACGGAATCGTCAGTGTCATGTGTTTGGATGCCACTGCCTAAAACTCACAAACTCGCTCCCTGTGATCCCTGATAGTCGGGCAACAGTCGGGTTAAATTAATAGACTAAATAAACATGTAGAGTTCTAAGTGGAAACTTTCTGGACGGCGGTTCGACTCCGCCCATCTCCACCAATTCCAAAGCCCAGCCTCTTGCAAAAGAGTCTGGGCTTTTTTTATCCCCGTCATTCTGTCATTAGACCAGAACACCTTGCACGATACTTCCCAAACAAAGCATGAAGGCCTCTATGGGAAACACAGGAGCCTGCAGGGATAATGCAGTAGAACGATTTTTTGACAGCCTCAGGCATGATGGATTGTGTAAGATGTACCATCCAGCCTCTGACATCATGACGCGGGATGCTACTGGGTATAAAAACTGTAAAAATAGAGTGCCCAGAATCAGCTGAACGGTACAAACTTTGTAAATAAAGGCTCATAGCTTAAAACTTTTAAGCTGCCTGTGCGGCAGTGAACGAGCTTTTTCTTATTCACCTTCGATATGGTGAGCAAAGCTTTCACTGATACACGATAGAATAACTTATTGCACGGATTGACCGGCAGTCAGGAATCACTTCGTAAAACTTCTAAAAGTCATCCCCTTTACGTTTGCCACTGTCCAAAAACAAAAAAGCGCCCAATTAAGAGCGCTTTTTTGTGGAACAGATGTCATAAATTTAACCTAGCTTACGACGATCATTCATTTATTTATTTACCATTAAAATATTTTTGGTTACCACGTTGGTTGATTGAACTGGCCAAACGTTTGATGCCGTGAATGTAGGCGGCGGTTCTCATGGAACACTTATGCTTTATTGCAAGATCAAACACTGCGTTGGACTCTGTTTTCATGATCTTTTTAAGCTTAGTGTTGACCTCTTTCTCGTCCCAGTAGAAGCCTGCTTTGTTTTGAACCCACTCAAAATAACTGACAACCACACCGCCGGCGTTGGCCAGTACGTCTGGAATGACTTGAACATTGTTCGCTTCAAGCACGGTGTCGCCTTCTGGTGAAATAGGTCCGTTGGCCACTTCTAAAATGGTTTTTGCTTGAATTCGATCGGCGTTTTCACCGGTGATCTGATTCTCTAAAGCCGCTAAAACTAAAACATCCACGGGCAACTCAAGCAACTCTGCATTGGTTAACTGCTGGTGGTCTAGTTTATTACAAACAGAATCGTCGCAGTAAACGGACGTCAAAGTGTGTTTTTCTTGCTTATGACGGTAGATGTCATCAACATTCAATCCGCCTGCGCTGTAAATACTCGCTTGTGAGTCAGAGACGGCCACAATTTTAAAGCCCATCTCTTTCGCCAAACGTGCAAAATGATAGCCGGCATTACCAAAGCCTTGAACCGCAACGGTTACGGTAGAAAAATCCCAGCCGTGGCGGCGACCGTATTCGATTAAAGAGTACAATGCGCCTTGTCCAGTGGCGGCTTCACGCCCTTTTGAACCACCTAAACCTAAAGGCTTGCCGGTAATAACACCAGGCTCGTGACGGCGCGTTATAACGGAGTATTCGTCGGCCATCCACCCCATAATGGTGGCGTTGGTGTAAACGTCTGGCGCTGGAATGTCGCGTGCGTCACCTAACACATCGGCAAACGCACGCATATAACCGCGTGACAGTCGCTCAATTTCTAAGGTTGAAAGTTCTTTAACGTCAACCGTAATGCCACCTTTTCCGCCCCCAAAAGGTAAACCAACGACGGCGCATTTAACGGTCATCCAAAAGCTTAATGAGGTAACTTCTTCTAAATCAACCTGAGGATGATAGCGAATCCCGCCTTTGTT
>CAZVPH010000295.1:0-2502 GCA_964628125.1 uncultured Thiosulfatimonas sp.
CGCCAAAGACTCCGTGGGTCAGTCCATGGTTAGCATGGAAATTGCTGACGATTCCTTGCAGTTGATTATCAATGATCTAGATTCGGTGGTTGAAGACGAGGTGGGGCTGGTACGTAATGAGCTCGTCCAAGTAAAAGAGTTAGTTGAAGAATCGATTGAAACCTTAAACGACAGTTTCTCAGGATTATACGGGCACACACAAGCGCAGTATGCCTTAGTAGTGGCGTTGATCGACAATTTAGGCGGAGAAGACGCCACCGGTGAGATGAGCATTAAACAGTTCTCATCTGAGATCAAAGTAGTGTTGCAATATCTTATTAATTTACTGGTTGATGCGAGTCACCGCAGTAATAAAACGGTTGAAAAAATCGACGACATGGTCGGTCAAATTGAATCTATTTTCCACCTACTTGAAGACGTCAAAGGCATTGCAGATCAGACAAACCTGCTGGCTTTAAACGCAGCAATAGAAGCTGCACGTGCAGGTGAGGCGGGGCGTGGGTTTGCAGTCGTTGCCGACGAAGTGCGCAAACTCTCGCTGAACTCAAACGTCTTAAACGCTCAAATTCGTAAACAAGCAGAGCAGGCGCGCACCACGGTTGATCATGTCCGAGAGTTGGTGAGTGAGACCGCCACGAAAGATATGGAGCAAGCGGTCGCTTCTCAAGAGAGAATGAACCTGATGCTGACAGAGTTGCAGAGTATGAACGACGGCATTTCAAATAAATTAGGCGACTTTTCAGGCATGATTTCAGGCATTGAGGTCAGCGTTTCAAACGCCATGCGCTCTTTACAATTTGAAGACATCGTCCGTCAATTGGTCGATCAAGTAATGAATCATTTGGATAACTTAAATAAATTCTCAAATGATGTTAATGCATTTTTGGAAGACAGCCGTTCTAATCCCGCCACGTCAGAGGAGGAGTATAAAGCACGTATTGAAACGTTCCGTCAAACGATTCAGGCGAAACGTCAAGAGGCTGAAAGCTCCCGCATGACTCGTGTTAATACCGAATCAATGGATGAAGGCGAGATCGAACTGTTCTAGTTTATGCTCAAACCTAGCCGTTGATATAATCCTGCGGCAGTTCAAATAAAAAAACCTGCAGGAGCAGGTTTTTTTGTAACTCGAATCCAGGAATAAAAACAACAAGCGCATCCCGCAAAAGGCTGTGAAGGTAGGTCGTCGCAGTACTTCACCTGTTTATTCTTTTGTACACCTCTTGAATCCGCATCTTAAAAGCAAGCATCTTTAAGCCATATTTCCCATCTGGCTGTTCCAAAAGCTGCCAAAAAGTAGGCTAAAAAAGAGACCCGTTGCGAAGACGACGTACCAATAACGACGTATTTTAACTTCAGCAGCAGACTCTTCTTCTGGGCGGTCCTTAAAGAAAACCAGCAAGAGCCCAATCGCTGAGATAAAGCCTGCGATGTTCGCCAGATAATGAATGCCGGTAAACATAGAAGTAATGCCTAAAATTAAGATGAGGCTGTAAACAATAAGTAGTAAACGCATAATAGCTCCTTAGAAAGCAGGTTAAAATAAAACAGTCGTGTCCGATATTGTAGTGAATTTGATGCCCAACAACGGGTTTATTTACGATTATGGAGAGTTAGGTGTATAAAATTAACTTTTATGTTCCTGAAGCACATTTAGAGACGGTCAAAGAGGCAATGTTTTTGGCTGGTGCAGGACGTGTCGGGAATTATGACCGTTGTGCATGGCAAATAAAAGGCCAGGGGCAATTTAGACCTTTAGAGGGCAGTGAAGCTTTTTTAGGTGAAGTGAACAGACTCGAAAAAGTGGTTGAGTATAAAGTGGAGTTGGTCTGTTGCCACGACTGTTTAAAAGCAGCAATTTTGGCTTTAAAAGCCGCACATCCTTATGAAACACCCGCGTACGATGTGGTGAAATGTTTAGAATTTTAAATCCTGTTTTATTGAAGGGCAGTAGGCTGCATTAAAAAAGAGTGTAAACAGTGACAAGGTGTAGAAAGCCTTAAGACCTTAAAGATATCGTCATTGTTTAATATTAGAATCTATTGATATGTGGCGCTTCTTAGATTATTATGGAGGCGTTGTTTCATTACAACACTCCTCTAAAGAGCTAAGATTGTTCCCCTATATGGGATACCCGGTTGGATTCAGGTCTAACTGGGCTTTTTTTTGCCCAAAAAATAGCGCCATGATTTTGGACTCGGTTGCTTATGGCGTTAGCCTGCGAGTTCAGTGAACCTATGATTTTAGTTGGGTTGCGACTTTAAGCTATCGCTGTAAGCACGGGACGTGCAAGGTGGGCATTAACCGATTAAATTTAACCGGTTAATGTTGGATTCAATGTTAGATTAAATACTAGACTAAATACTAGATTAATGCGTGGCAGAGCGAGTAGTGAGCGGTAGCTGCAGTTTACTGCGCGTCAGGACCAAACATGATCAATTCGACCGTAAATATAAGTGTCTCATTTGGACCAATGGCATCTCCCGCGCCTTTTTCTCCGTA
>CAZVPH010000296.1:0-2484 GCA_964628125.1 uncultured Thiosulfatimonas sp.
ACATTGTGTTGCCAGAAGGCGTTAAGCTTACGGCACTAACGCACGGCAGTTCTGATTATGACCAATCAATCGTCAATATCAGCAAAGCCAAGCGCAAGTAATCACGGGTTATTGAGTAACTCACATTAGAGAACCGGCTTATGTCATCTGTTCAACTTATTGTTGGTCTGGGAAATCCAGGCGAAAAATACGAGCAGACCCGACATAATGCCGGTTTTTGGTTTGTGGACGAAGTAGCGCGCCAATCGGGTGTAGTATTTCGTCCAGAAACCAAATTTCTAGGTCAAGTGGCACGTGTGCAATCCAATGGCATGGACTTCTGGTTGTTAAAACCCGCGACCTTTATGAATCGCAGCGGACAGTCGATCCATGCGATCGCCCAGTTCTATAAAATTCCAGCCGACTCTATTTTAGTGGTGCACGATGAGCTGGATTTAGATCCAGGCGTGGCCAAGCTAAAAGTAGGCGGTGGCCACGGTGGTCATAATGGCTTGCGCGACACCATTGCCGCCATGGGAAACACTTTCTTACGGCTGCGCTTGGGAATCGGTCATCCCGGACACCGCGACCAAGTGGTCGATTATGTTTTGAAAGCCCCCTCAAAGTCAGATTTTCAGCTGATTGATGACGCCGCCTATCAAGCCAGTAAAGTCATCCCAGAGTTGGTGTCGGGCGATCTTCAAAAAGCGATGCACCTTCTGCACACCAAATAATAACCCCGCTTAACTCTAAGCCTTAGCCCGATTTTCAGTAGGAGAGAACCCAATGGCAATTAAATGTGGAATCGTTGGATTACCAAACGTAGGCAAGTCTACCCTGTTCAACGCATTAACTAACGCAGGCATTGAAGCGGCGAACTACCCATTCTGCACCATCGAGCCAAACGTCGGCGTCGTTCCTGTGCCAGACTTTCGTGAGCATGCGCTCGCAGAAATTGTAAAGCCAGAACGCGTCCTCTCAGCGACCGTTGATTTTATGGATATCGCAGGCCTGGTAGAAGGCGCGTCCAAAGGCGAAGGTTTAGGCAATAAGTTCTTAGCCAATATTCGTGAAACAGACGCCATTGTCCAAGTTGTGCGTTGTTTCGAGAACGATGACATTGTTCACGTCGCCGGCAAGGTGGATCCTATTAATGACATTGAAATCATTAATATGGAACTTGCACTGGCGGACATGGAGTCTATCGACAAAGCGATCGCCAAGGTTAAGCGCGTTGCCAACAGTGGCGACAAAGCCGCCTCAATGCGCTACGCATTGTTAGAAAAAGTCTCTAACCAGATTCAGGACGGCACCTTAATTCGGCTCATGGGGTTAACCAAAGACGAGTTAGAAGAGTTGCAAGATTTGCACCTACTGACGGTCAAGCCCATGATGTACATCGCCAACGTCAACGAAGAAGGTTTTGAAAACAACCCATTTTTAGACGTTGTAACCAAACTGGCCGCCAAGCAAGGCGCCAGTGTGGTCGCGGTTTGTGCATCATTGGAAGAAGAGATCGCAGAATTAGACGACGAAGATAAAACCGATTTTCTAGAAGAGATGGGGCAAGACGAACCAGGTTTAAACCGTGTTATTCGTGCAGCCTATGAGTTGTTAGGTTTACAAACCTACTTTACCGCAGGGGTGAAAGAAGTTCGCGCCTGGACCATCAAAAAAGGTGCCACCGCGCCACAGGCCGCCGGTGTGATTCATACTGACTTCGAAAAAGGCTTTATCCGCGCAGAAGTCACCGCCTATGAAGATTTTGTAAACTTTAAAGGCGACGCCGGTGCGAAGACGGCAGGCAAGCAACGTTTAGAAGGCAAAGAGTACATCGTCCAAGACGGCGACGTGATGCACTTCCGCTTTAACGTTTAAAAGAGTTCAATCGGTTCCTGTACTACGCTGCGGAGGGGGTGTCTTTACCGCCAGATGGTTTTGTCAGAGTGACCGTTAAAGGGGCTCTTAATAAAAGCCAACAACAATTAAACCAGGCTTTTTAACCAATAGAAGATTTAAAAACAGCCACCAATAAGTCACCAGGCCTGGTCAGTTATAAAAACCTTAATTTTTGACACGATTCGGTTGACATATATCGTGAAGGTTCTATAATACGCGCACATTTGGCTACATAGCTCAGCTGGTTAGAGCACATCACTCATAATGATGGGGTCCCAGGTTCAAATCCCGGTGTAGCCACCATATCTTAAAGCCCACTTGATACCAAGTGGGCTTTTTTTATGTCTAAAATTTCTGTAAACCGCTATATGGCGTTCTACAGCATCTCCACTGTCTCACTGCGTCTTTCTTGATTTTATCAGTATTTGCTAAGACGGCCAGGGCAATAGACCCGCCAAGCGAACCTATAATCGTGCTTCTCGATTGTGGAGTTTGACGCAATTGTGTATGAGCATGAGAGCTTCCCAATGCTGAAAAACCGTGAAGTAAAACTGTTACAGGGCGGCCTTTTGGGGTTAATTTAACTCCCTTATCTCGCAGTCTATC
>CAZVPH010000297.1:0-2457 GCA_964628125.1 uncultured Thiosulfatimonas sp.
TAAGCAAGGTACTTTTTATATTCCCGGCCTCAAAGTTAAAATGAAATTTACGCGCGAAGCGTTTGATGGCAAAACCTTTCGTCTTCAAGGCAAAGGGTACAGCGGCTTGTTTGGCGGTCAGCACGGTGATTTTTTAGTGCGCTTTAATATTCAGTTAGACAGCGCGAGATACCAGCTGAAGGGGGCAGATATTTATGGTGAGTTTTTAATGCCTTCTTTATTGGTTCAGCAAGGAAAAGTGCTCGAGTTAGAAGCACCAACTGGCCGCTTAAGTCTCGTTATTCCTGCACATTACTCGTCAAACGACTATATTAAGGTGTACGCGATGGGGTTACCCGGTGACCAAAAACGGATTGCCGGCGACTTTTATGCACGTTTGCAGGCGGTTTAAACGATTCCGAGTGTGAAGAAAGCGCTGGAAAATGCCTTAGAGAATATATTAAGAAGGCCCTATATAAGTTTGGTATAAGTTGTAAAGACTTGAAAAACAGCGATTAGACCTTATAAATATAGGCTGAGTGAAGTTTCGATAAGCGTTAACCATCAGGACTAAGAGAGTTTTAAGGCTCGTTCTTAATAAAAAGTACAAGAAAAATAATTTAAAGAAAAGGTTTTGAATGCCCCATTCACATGAGTATGACGACGGTAATTTACTGTTAGAAACCGCGAAGCCCAAAATAAAGCCCCCTAAGCGGTATCAAGTTGTTTTATTAAATGATGATTACACTCCCATGGAATTTGTGGTCGATGTGTTGCAACGTTTTTTTGGGTTGGATGAACAAAAAGCCAGCATGATTATGATGGCGGTACACCGTGAAGGTAAGGGCGTTTGTGGCGTTTACAGTCGCGAGATTGCCGAAATGAAAGTACAGCAAGTCAACAGTTATTCACGTGAAAATAAACATCCCTTGATGTGTCAGTTGGAGGTCGCTTAAAGATGCTGAGTAAAGAACTACAAATGACACTGAGTAATGCGTTCAGTGTTGCCCACGAGTACGAACATGAGTTTGTTACCTTAGAACACCTGCTTTTAGAATTACTAGGAGTGCCGGCCGTGCAAGACGTGATTGCGGCCTGTGGGGCAGAAATTGGGTTAATTGAAGAGGGTTTAGAGCGCTTTTTAGAGTCTGAGATGATCAGTCGTAAACCAGACGATCTGCAACCTACCATGAGTTTTCAGCGCGTGATTGAGCGCGCAATTTATCTGGTGCAATCAAATGGTTATCCTGAAGTTACGCCGGTGCACGTTTTGGCTTCACTGTACGCCGAACAAGATTCGCAAGCGGTTTATCTGTTAGAAAGTGGCGGCGTTGAGCGCGTCGATGTACTCAGTTACTTGTCACACGGAGTGACAGCGTCGGAAGCAGAAGATTATTTATCTGCGTCGTCCGAATCTTCAGACGGTGCGCCAGGAAACGAATCCGAACCTAAGAAAACGCCGTTAGAAGCCTACACAACCAATTTGAATCAAGAGGTGGTGTTAGGCCGAATAGACCCGATTATTGGTCGTGAGTGGGAGTTGAACCGCACACTGGAGATCTTAAGTCGCCGTCGAAAAAACAACCCATTATTGGTCGGCGACCCTGGCGTGGGAAAAACGGCGGTGGCCGAGGGCTTGGCTTATCAAATTGTGCACAGTCAAGTACCGGATCTGTTGAGCGATGCGGTAGTTTACAGTTTAGACATGGGCGCTTTGCTGGCGGGAACACGTTACCGTGGTGATTTTGAAAAACGCTTTAAAGCGCTGTTGGATGAGCTAGAGTCTCAACCACACGCCATTCTCTTTATTGACGAAATTCACACCGTCATCGGTGCTGGCGCGGTACAGGGCGGAGCGATGGACGCTTCCAACCTTATGAAACCTGCGTTGTCGTCCGGCAAAATTCGCTGTATGGGCGCGACCACCTATGATGAGTTTCGGAGTATCTTTGAGAAAGACCGCGCTTTAGCGCGCCGTTTTCAGAAAGTGGATGTTAAAGAACCGACCACTCAAGAGACCTTTGAGATTCTTAAAGGTCTAAAAAGCAAATACGAAGCGCACCATAACGTCAAATACACCTTGCCCGCGTTAAAAGAGGCGGTGGCTCTGTCGGCGCGTTATTTAACCGACCGCCAACTGCCCGATAAAGCGATTGATGTGATTGATGAAGCCGGCGCTAAGCAAGCTTTAGCGATCGCCAGTAAGCGTAAGAAACAGATCGGAGTGCCCGAAATACAGCAGGTCATCGCCAGTATTGCACGCATTCCCGTCACGCAAATCACTCAAAAAGAGAAAGATAAACTGCACGATTTGGCCGACAATCTTAAACGGGTTGTCTTTGGTCAAGATCATGCGGTGGACCAGTTAAGCTCGGCGATTCGTTTGGCGCGTTCTGGGCTTTCAGACCCCGACAAGCCGACCGCCTCGTTTCTGTTCTCAGGTCCGACAGGGGTGGGTAAAACCGAACTGACTCAGCA
>CAZVPH010000298.1:0-2444 GCA_964628125.1 uncultured Thiosulfatimonas sp.
GCTTATCAACTGGGCTTTTTCCATTCTTACAGGTGTTGCACTTACTAGTTGAATCTATGATGATAATTAACTGGTTTTAAGGCCAAAACCGATTCCTTCGACAATATTCTCAAAGCCTTGCTGCAGCGCAAATAAACGGTCCACGCCCAGGGCGACGCCACTGCAATCAGGCAAAGGATGACTTTTTAAAGTCGTCAGCAGTCGCTCATCCAAAGGCACAGGCGTAAACCCAAGTTGCTCGCGCTCGGTTAAAGCGTCCTCAAAACGTGCTCGGTACAACTCGGCTTCGACCAACTCATGGTAGCCGTTTGCAAGCTCCGTGCCGTTTACAAACACCTCAAAACGCTCGGCCACCAAAGGATTCTCGGGCGACAGTCGCGCCAAAGATGCCTGACTCGCAGGAAAATGAAACAGCACCGTGATCGCCGGCCGTTTGCGCATTGTATTATCCTGAGATTCTGCACTTTTCCGTTCATCTTCATGGCCTCGTGCGCTGTTTTCTACGGTGTGTTGCACTCCTAGCTGAGATTCAATCACCTCTGTCAACACTAACTGCTCCCAAAGCGCCTTGTCGTCATGGTCGACGCCGATAATCTCCGGCACACCATGGCGTTTTAAACAGGCTTGGCATGCTTCCGCCGTTGCCGTATGAATCGCCTCTATGTCGGCATATTTTGCAAACGCTTGCTGATAACTGAGACGCTCCACGTTTAAGGGAGTTTTTAGCACGCTATTGATGAGTGTAACCACTTCGTCGATCAGTTCATTCATTGAAAAGCCGAGTCGGTACCACTCCAGCATCATAAATTCCACCTGGTGTCGTGGGCTTAAATCACCGTCCCGAAAGACTTTCCCTAGGTAAAAAATATCGCCACTGCCTTCGCACAACAGTCGCTTCATTGGGTATTCAGGAGAGGTGGGCAGATAAAAAGTTTGCAGGTCGCGCTCACCCGGCACTTGAACCTGTGTCTTCAGAGAAGAAAGATGCACATCCGGAACCGCCGACGATGAGAGCATCGGTGTATCGACTTCGATCACTGAGCGCGCATAAAAAAACGCTCGCAACTGCTGTAACAGGTGCGAGCGTTTTATAAGCATAGAACGCTTGGAGTCTAATGAATGGAATGTCATCTACTGGTTGTCTACTGCTTCATCTATCGGTTAATCTTGACGTTTTCACTAGAATTAGTAAGCGCCAAATAAGCGCTGGCAAACACTATTTAGCACGTGAGATATATTCGCCTTTTTCAGTGTTTACAATCACCATTTCACCGATTTGAACGAACAAAGGAACTTGAACTACTGCCCCCGTTGACAGCGTAGCCGGTTTACCACCAGATCCAGCAGAGTCGCCTTTTAAGCCTGGGTCCGTGTCGGTCACTTCCAAGGTGATCTGTTTCGGTGGCATCACCGAAATTGGTTGTCCGTTAAACAGTGTCACGACACAGATATCTTGCTCACTGAGCCACTTAATCGAATCGGCAACGGCGGATTCAGGCGCTTGAAACTGCTCAAACGTTTCCGGATCCATAAAGTGCCAGAATTCACCATCGGCGTATAAATATTGCAATGAAACATCGACCACATCGGCGGCGTCGACTTTTTCGCCCGACTTAAAGGTTTTCTCAACCAATTTTCCAGTAATAAGATTACGGTATTTAACTCGATTAAATGCCTGGCCTTTGCCTGGCGAAACTTGTGTGTTTTCAACAATTGAGCAAGGCTGCCCGTCCATTAAAAACTTTAAACCACCTTTAAACTCTGTTGTGCTGTACGTTGCCATATCTTTACCTGAATACTTATCATAGAATATAAAATTGTAATCTGGGTATTCTAACGCAAAACCCGTTAATTTTCAGCGAACTATTTTGAGTGCTGACTCAACTTTTAATCTTTTACATAATGACCGCCGTACCCCATGCCCAAAACCATGCCACAACCGCACACGCCCCCCCCTCAATCCAGTCCAAAGTTTTCGGTGGAGGCGCTCTGTCATACTCTTAAAATAACCCCTCTGGAGAGTGATGCGCTGAGCCAAAGTGAATTTCCTCTCAAGGTACCGGCGGATTTTCTGGCGCAAATCAAACTTGGCAACCCTTCAGACCCCTTATTAAAACAGGTGTTACCGGTCAACGCCGAAACCCTTGACACCCCGGGTTTTATGCTCGATCCGGTCGGTGATTTAAACAACAACCCAAGCCCCAGTTTGATCCACAAATATCACGGGCGTGTCCTGCTCATTGCCAGTCCAAGGTGCGACATCCATTGTCGTTACTGTTTTCGCCGCCACTTTCCTTATGAAGAACAGATGAGCGTCCGTCACTGGGACAATGCACTAGCCTTAATTGCGCTCGACAACAGTATTCATGAAGTCATCTTAAGCGGTGGCGACCCGATGAGTCTCTCCGAAAGCGCGTTGGTCGGTTTAATTGAAAAAATTGAGG